>NZ_JAVRCK010000014.1:86103-125598 GCF_034530815.1 Nostoc sp. DedSLP03 | reverse complement strand
GAAATAGCAAATGAGTTCGCCGAAATAGCAAATGAGTTCGCCGAAATAACAAATGAGTTCGCCGAAATAACAAATGAGTTCGCCGAAATAACAAATGAGTTCGCCGAAATAGCAAATGAGTTCGTCGAAATAGCAAATGCGTTTTAGCTTTGTCAGCCAGCGTAACGCACCGCAAATCTTTGGTGGATGAAGTTTTTTCGACTTGTGTGTACACCATTGCTCCTTTTAGGAGAGAGGTCAGCCTCTATTGCATACAAACCAAAAGCGCTATAACCTGGGTTTTAGCACCCTTTTAACCAAACACGGATTATGAAAAAGCTGATCAACAAACCGGAAGACTTTGTGCAAGAAAGTCTAGAAGGTATGGCGGCGGCTCATTCCGATTTAATTAAACTGAACTACGATCCTGTCTTTGTCTATCGAGCCAATGCACCTATTCCCGGTAAAGTAGCAATTATTTCAGGTGGTGGCAGTGGACATGAACCAATGCACGCTGGCTTCGTGGGCAAAGGAATGCTGGATGCAGCTTGTCCTGGTCAGGTTTTCACTTCACCAACTCCCGACCAAATGCTAGAAGCAGCAAAGCTTGTAGATGGAGGCTCTGGTATCCTTTATATTGTCAAAAATTACAGTGGCGATGTGATGAACTTTGAGATAGCAACGGAGTTAGCCCGTAGTGAGGGCATTCGATCGCTAAATATTTTGATTGATGACGACGTAGCAGTGAAAGATAGTCTCTATACCCAAGGACGGCGAGGTGTAGGAACAACAATCCTGGCAGAAAAAATTTGTGGTGCGGCGGCTGAGGCAGGGTATGATTTGCCGCAAATAGCAAATTTGTGTCGGCGAGTAAATTTGAATGGGCGGAGTATGGGAATTGCTCTAACATCTTGTACAGTGCCCGCGAATGGAACGCCGACATTTGAATTGAGCGATCGCGAAATGGAATTAGGTATCGGTATTCACGGTGAGCCAGGAACAGAACGTACAGATATCAAATCAGTAGACGAGATTACCGAAATTTTAACGCGATCGCTCATTGAAGATGCAGCATACACCCGCACGCTCCGCGAATGGGACGAAGACAAAGGAGAATGGGTAGATGTAGAACTAACAAGTCTACCATTTGCCAAAGGCGATCGCTTATTAGCTTTTGTTAATAGTATGGGTGGAACTCCGATTTCGGAACTATATATTGTTTACCGTAAACTCGCGCAAATCTGCGAACAGCAAGGATTGCAAATTGTGCGAAACTTGATAGGCCCTTACATCACATCTCTAGAAATGCAAGGTTGCTCCATTACCCTGCTGAAATTAGATGATGAGACGATCCGCTTATGGGATGCACCAGTAAAAACGCCGAGTTGGCGTTGGGACTAATTCACGAATTATGTTAAGTCAAGCGCAGATACTACAATGGTTGCAGGCTTATGCAACCGAGATAGAGCAGAATAAAGCATATTTGACAAAATTAGATGCTGCGATCGGAGATGCCGATCACGGGATCAATATGGATCGCGGCTTCAAAAAAGTAAGCGCTCAGTTACCAACTCTTACAGATAAGGATATCAGCAGCATTCTCAAAGCCGTGAGTATGACTTTGATTTCTTCTATTGGCGGTGCTAGTGGCCCTCTTTATGGCACTTGGTTTTTACGAGCCAGTACAGCAGTAGTTGGTAAGCAAGAATTAACAGAACAAGATGTTTTAGGACTACTGCAAGCAGGCTTAGAAGGCGTGCTGCAACGTGGTAAAGCGCAACTAGGAGACAAAACGATGGTGGATGTGCTATCTCCGGCTGTAGCCACTTTTGGGCAAGCTGTAGAAGAAAGTAAGGGAACGCTGGAAGCTATGCAACAGGCTGTAATAGCAGCCCAAAAAGGGTTGCAGGAAACTATACCAATGCAAGCGAAAAAGGGACGGGCTAGCTACTTGGGGGAACGGAGTATCGGACATCCAGATCCAGGAGGAACTTCTGCTTATTTGCTGTTGAAGAGTTTGTTAGCGGTGTTGGAAAGTTCTGGGGAATAACCTCTAATGTGCCATAACATTTTTTGAATCGAATGAAATGAATGCTGTTGAAGTGGATAATGTTAGGTTTGAAACTGTAGTACCAGAGCTAATTTTATCGTATCCAAAAAAATTAGTACAGAAATAACACTTAATTAATCATGGCAGTGTAAGGCAATAGCCAAATAATTTGAGTAATATAGTTTTATTTCTTGAACTTTTTGTTTCCACTTTATTTGGTCTTCGCTAGATGCTACTTCTGACTTCAAATATTTAACAAAGGCTTCTAATCCTGCCTCCATACCTAACTCATGCCATTGACCATCTGGAGTGATAATTGCATAAGGCACTACTGAAGGAATTTCATCAACTTGACACGGGTAAAAAATAGGTTCTGTTGACTCAAAACTTTCCTGTTCTATAAATCTGTACCAATCCCATTTACCTTGGACATTGTAAGTTGATATTTTATATTCACCCTTTTCGTCTACACCGTCTATCATTCCTTCAAACCATTCTAGATTCATTTTGGCTAACTTTTCTAAATCATTGCTCTTGACTTCCCAAGATGCTGCTAATTTGTCAATTTCTTGCTGATTTAGACTTTTTAAGTAGTTTATTTCTTGTTGTAGTTCTTCTGTGCTTAAATATTCTTTATAGGGTTCAAGCTCTAAATAGGAGTAGTAAGGATACATAAGTTCCTCAACTTTGGCTTCAATATTATTTGTATCTGAAGGAATTATAACTAAAGCATTAAAGTGAGCCATATTATTTCATAAGCATTAGAGAATTGATATCTAAAGCCATTAAAACTATTTTGATTAAAACTCGAACTACTGAAACTACAAATTGTTACTGGACATGGCGGGTTTTAGATTTTTTAACGCTCCTCAAGTAGGTATATATAAGTTCAGATTCGTGTACGGAAAGCACAACTATTTTGTGAAAATAAATGATAAAACAAAAGCACGCACAAAATCACTTAATTGGAAATAGAAGACTATGGTATTTACACCATTTGTTGATTTGTGCCTTAACAATCGAGATGATTAATTAATTTAATATTTGGCTTTTCGTAGATATAGGACTCCTACCTGATTTCTGAACAAGATTTTAGAGAAAACCCTGAAAAAACGGGCTTTTCAGTCTCAGTATGTTTTCAAAAATCAAATCGGAGTCCTATATTACCTAAAAATTCCAACTTATCTAATTATCTGATTCACAACAGATGTACTCTGAATACGCCATTTACCTCGTTGTCGAATCAAATCATACCGAACTCGCAAATTCTCGTTAGAAGAGTTTTTAAACTGACCATTTTCATATAACTGCGTCGCTTCCTTCACCGTAGCTACCACTGCGGCACGATCTGCGAATAAATCAATTTTCTCTACAGATTCCACCTTTACGCTATGGTCGTACTTGCGATAGCGGTTGTCAGACCTAGCCTGTTGAGCAATCAGCCGCCATTGAGACAAAGCTGAACCAGTTAAAATCTGCTCTAAGTTATCAATCTCATGATTCGGCCCTAAAGCTTCGGCTTTAGTAGATAGCCAAGTGCGAATGATTTCCTCTGCCGCAGTATCTGTTAAAGGGCCATCTAGTCCTTGTGGTGGACTATTTGGAGGAGGAATAGATATTGGTGGTTGATTTATTTGTAGAAACAACTGTGAAACAGGTGCAGGTCGTGTCGGAAAAAACAGATTTTTTAACCATCCAAAAGCTGTTGTGGCTAACACCCAGAAAACTAAAATACTCACTAAAGAAATAAACACTCTCCATACCAGCCGTGTTTTTCCTTCAATGGTGTTAGCAAAAGTTCGCCGCCGCCGAGGACGACGAGAATAGGGGCGATTCTCCGGTAAACGCTCTCGGATAGGAGGAGATGAAGTCGGTTTTCTCCTTTGCCGACGTTTTTGGTTAGGAGCAGGTGTAGCACTTTTAGCTGAACCGTTCAAATGCTCCTTTGTGCCTCTGCTCGTTCGTTCAGCAGCAGGAACCTCTGATTTTACACTTCCAGATGAATTCCACATAGGTGGTGAAAAGTTTGAATATTCTGATGTGTCTGGCAAATCTGGGTCAGGTGTTGATGTTCTGCTGTGGTTAAATTGCGTTGGAGTCCTAGTTGAATTCTTAGGGAAAGGCGAATTATTTGTCTGCGGCTGAGGAAAATTTTGGGGGTTAATTACAGCCCATTCATTAGTTGTTTCTGCATCCGTTGGCAGTGCTTCTAAATAAGCTTGTACCTGTTGGTTAGCAAAGTAATCTTTTAGAAAAGCTTGCTGGTTTGCTAAATCTCGAAAATGGGGAAATACTTCGTGTTGCAACCACTGTTCTGCATATAGACATAGCCCTGGTAACAAATCTGGAGAGTCTTGAGATTTTTCTCTAATAAAAGCTAAAGCTTCGTACTCCTGACTAAGTTCTAAAACCCGAGTTGCTTCTTCAGTTTGTCCCAAAAGTAAAGCACATAACGACTGTTCTAAATGTACATCTTGGCGTTTGGCCAGACGCATGAGCATTTGCCTTGCTTGACGAATTAAAGCAGGTTGCCGTTGAGCAAATCCCCGCGCTATTAAGGCATAAACAGCTAAGTAAGTGGCAACAGCAGAAGGACGTTTGCTTTGGGCTTCAAATAACTTGTGCTGTTCGGCGACTGTTAAGTGGTTGCGTAACTGCTGAATAAATCGTAGAAAGTCATCTATGTTTAAACCAGAATCATCATTGTTTGTGCCATCAATCCCGCCACGATCTTCTAAAAGATTTTGTAATAATTCCAAACCTTGGCTTCGTTCGGCAGTCTTTTCTTGAGGTAGTGCCAGCAATTCTAAAATTCGATATGGCCGCAATTTATAAAGATCCGCCTGAATTTCCGCCTGGACACTGGCGAACAACCCTTCGCGTACTAACAGTTCTTGACCAGTTTCTAAAGATATGGCGGCATTTTCATAATGACCTTGTTGCCACTGTTCGCGACCTAATTCTAGACAAGCAAGGGCGACAGTCAGAACAACATCTGGGTATTCAGCACTTTCGTGTATTTCTTCCTCTGCTAAATTATTACCCTTTCTTGCACTTGTAGCATTATTTTTATTTACCAGATACGGACGACCTAGTTTTAGTACAAGTTCGTATTCCCCCAACTCTTGCAAAATTAATAAAGCACCTACTAATTCGTCTTGAGTAATTTCGATACCCAAACTCTGAGTGTCACTACCCCTTTTGGTGCTTTCTGGAGGATTTTCCAGTGCTACTGCGGCAGCAGCAAGGTTATCAGGATCGTAGGCGTGGGCAAGATAGAGATGATCGTAGGTACTGCGTTGTTTTGGATCTGATAAAACCACGTAAGCTTCTTCTATGAGTTGTTTACGAGAAGAAATTGCTGCCTGAGAATACTCACGTCGCGGCAATTGTACAATGCGATCGCTGTATGCCTGTCGCAATTGTTCATCACTTGCCGCTAACGGTAGTCCTAAAATTCGGTAGTAATCTAGCGGAATTCGCACAGCCTACTTCCCCTGCACCGCGATCAACATAATTTACCTAGAGCGTTCCAGGCCGTAAAACCGTGCCATAAAAATGCCGTATAGAATTTACTCTACAAGTGTATATTGCAACAACTTGTTTTGTATCTTCCCGAAATTTTGAGTCACATTTTAGTACTAATTTTTTGCTTTCGCCTAGAAAGCCTCAATTGTTTGTTTTAATTCTTAGTATTTTTGTTTAACACAACTATTATCAGCCTTCGATACCACAAACCACAACTACCGCTTTTAATCACGGCATAATTGTTGTGGCTGGAAGAATCTATTGATGATTGATTTTTTTGGTACTTTCCCACAAGCAGTAACAAAAATACCACTATTGGGGATTTTACCCTGATAACAGGAGACAAAAACTATATCATAATTTACCCTTCATTACAATTACCTATTTCGGTATTATAGATTTTTGCCTGCTTTTTTTTAAATTGTTAATGGATATGCAGAAAGCAGTCTATCTTGATTGCTAGTCTGTGAAGGGAAATAGTGAGGGAGAAAACCGAAAGCGCTAGATATTGCCCTTAGAGTCAAATCCTCACGGGGCATGAGCTGAAAAGTTAAAAATCAAAAATTAAAAATTCAGCTATTCCCTAAGACCGTTTTTTGGTGCATAAATAAAGTTTGATTGTTGAGTCTTACAAACGCTAGCCTGTTAAAAGCTGAGGTGTTATCAGACCAACTTATTTAAGACCGTAACTTTAAGTTGTACAACAGGGATACTCAAAAATAATGGTTCAAGAGCGTACTTTACCCACTTTTAATCCTGCTACTACGCAAATTACAAAAGAAGAAGGGTTACGGTTGTATGAGGATATGGTATTAGGACGCTTGTTTGAAGACAAGTGCGCTGAAATGTACTACAGAGGCAAAATGTTTGGTTTTGTCCATTTGTACAACGGTCAAGAAGCGGTTTGCAGTGGTGTTGTGCAGTCAATGCGACCGGGTGAAGATTACGTTTGTAGTACTTACCGCGACCACGTTCATGCTCTCAGTGCCGGTGTACCAGCAAAAGAGGTAATGGCAGAATTATTTGGTAAAGCCACAGGTTGCAGCAAAGGGCGCGGTGGTTCCATGCACATGTTTTCTGCCGAACATCGCTTGTTGGGTGGCTATGCTTTTGTGGCTGAGGGAATTCCTGTAGCAGCTGGAGCAGCTTTTCAAACCAAATATCGCCGCGAAGTGCTGGGAGATAAAAACGCTGACCAAGTGACAGCTTGCTTTTTTGGCGATGGTGCAGCTAATAACGGTCAGTTTTTCGAGACACTAAATATGGCAGCTTTATGGAAACTACCAATTATTTTCGTAGTCGAAAATAATAAGTGGGCCATTGGGATGTCTCACGAACGCGCTACTTCCCAGCCAGAGATTTATAAAAAAGCCAGCGTATTTAACATGGTGGGTGTGGAAGTAGATGGCATGGATGTACTAGCAGTTCGAGCCGTCGCTCAAGAAGCTGTAGCCCGTGCCCGTGCAGGTGAAGGGCCAACATTAATTGAGGCGCTTACCTACCGCTTCCGGGGTCACTCCTTGGCTGACCCAGATGAAATGCGGAGCAAAGCAGAAAAAGAATTTTGGTTCGCCCGCGACCCAATTAAGAAGTTGGCAGCTTATTTGGTTGAGCAAAACCTGGCGGATGAGGGAGAAATTAAAGCAATCGATCGTAAAATTCAGGATGTAATCGACGAAGCAGTTAAATTCGCCGAAAGCAGCCCCGAACCAGACCCCAGCGAGTTATATCGTTTCGTGTTTGCAGAAGACGAATAACAAATTAGGAGTTAGGAGTTAAAAGTTAAGAGTTATGAATTTTTAACTCCTAACTCACAACTCCTAACTTCTAACTATCCATATACCCAGGACTAAAACTTGTGTTTAGCATTGCAGTTCAACAGCAACAGTACAAGACCTACATTCTTTCTGACGAAGGCGCTGGTTCTCAGTTGGAAGTCGTACCAGAACGCGGCGGTATCATAAGCCGTTGGCGCATTCAAGGGCAAGAAGTTTTCTACCTAGATACTGAACGTTTTACTCATCCTGAGTTGAGTGTCAGAGGTGGGAATCCAATTTTGTTTCCTATTTGTGGTAATCTACCAGATAATACTTACATTTACAACGGTCAAAAATATACTCTCAAGCAACACGGTTTCGCTCGTGAATTGCCGTGGAAAGTAACAGAACAAGAAACTAAAGATAAAGCTAGTCTCACTGTCGTTCTGAATAGCAACGAGCAAACCAAGGCAGTTTATCCTTTTGATTTTCAGCTGGCTTTCACCTACGAACTTCAAGGTAATACCCTAGAAGTCCGCCAGCAGTATAAAAACTTGTCATCTAGACCAATGCCCTTTTCGGCTGGTTTTCATCCCTACTTTCTGTGTGGTGATAAAACTCAGTTAGAGGTGGAAATTCCTTCTAAGCAGTATCAAGATAATCAAACTAAAGAAATTCACTTTTTTGACGGCAATTTTGACTTTAGCCGTGATGAAATTGATTTTGCCTTTGGACAGCTAACAAGTCAATCGGCCACTGCAATAGACCGCAGCCGGAAGTTAAAACTCACTTTGGATTATGATAATTTCTCTACCTACCTAGTATTTTGGACAGTCAAAGGCAAAGAATTCTACTGTATAGAACCGTGGAGTGCCACTCGTAACTCTCTCAATACTGGCGATAACCTGACTGTGTTAGCACCAGGAGCTAGCCACACAGCATCTGTAAGGTTTACTGCCAATTTTTTCTAAACCCCTTTACAAATCTACAGATGTCTATGCTATGATGGCAAAGTTGCGAAATGCAGCGAAAGGGTCGCTAACTCAACGGTAGAGTACTCGGCTTTTAACCGATTAGTTCCGGGTTCGAATCCCGGGCGACCCATATATCTGAAGTTTATTAAATGATGTTGTAAAGTAAGGATGTAAAGAAGCGATCGCTCCTCTTTGTAATTGCACAAAGAAGCATTTGGGGTAATAAGCTACTAGAGCTACTAATTCTAGGGTAGCTAAATGTACAGCAGTACAGAGCAACTATAGGGCATAGTACAGCAGTAGAGAACAAGTATAGAACATATTTATAATAACTATGGCGTAAAGTTTTTCAACATAGATACACCACACTAGTTATAATTTCCTATAAGTAAGTTGAAAAAACTCTTAAGATTTAGCGTAATGATTACGCTTCTCTCAGACCGACTAGCTGACAACCACATTAGGAGGACTATCTATGGCGCTTGTACCACTGCGGCTGCTGTTGGATCACGCAGCTGAAAACGGTTACGGCATCCCAGCTTTCAACGTTAACAATTTGGAGCAGATTCAGGCGATCCTGAAAGCTGCTGTCGAGACAGATAGCCCCGTAATTTTACAAGCTTCACGCGGCGCTCGTAATTATGCAGGAGAAAACTTTCTCCGCCACCTGATTTTGGCAGCGGTAGAAACCTATCCTCAGATTCCCATTGTCATGCACCAAGATCATGGTAATGCGCCTGCTACCTGCTACTCAGCAATTAAGAACAACTTCACCAGCGTGATGATGGATGGTTCTTTAGAAGCTGATGCGAAAACTCCCGCTAGCTTCGAGTACAACGTTAGTGTTACCCGCGAAGTTGTAAATGTAGCTCATGCTCTGGGTGTCAGCGTTGAAGGTGAACTCGGTTGTTTGGGTTCTCTAGAAACTGGTGCTGGTGAAGCTGAAGATGGTCACGGGTTTGAAGGTACACTCGACCACTCCCAATTGCTAACCGACCCCGATGAAGCTGTTGACTTCGTAGAAGCAACTCAAGTAGATGCTTTGGCTGTTGCCATTGGCACAAGCCACGGTGCTTACAAGTTTACTCGCAAGCCGACTGGCGAAATTTTGGCTATCAGCCGCATTGAAGAAATTCACCGCCGTTTGCCTAACACCCACTTGGTAATGCACGGTTCTTCTTCTGTGCCTGAAGATTTGCTTGCACTGATTAACCAATATGGTGGTGCAATTCCTGAAACCTACGGTGTACCTGTAGAAGAAATCCAAAAAGGCATCAAGAGTGGTGTACGTAAAGTAAACATCGACACCGACAACCGTTTGGCTATTACTGCTGCTGTACGTGAAGCTTTGGCTAAAAAGCCAGAGGAGTTTGATCCCCGTCACTTCCTCAAGCCTTCCATTACATACATGCAAAAGGTTTGTGCTGAACGCTATCAGCAATTTGGCACAGCTGGCAATGCAAGCAAGATTAAGCAAATTTCTTTGGAAGATTTTGCTGCTAAGTATGCTAAAGGTGAACTTAACGTTATTACCAAATCAGCTGCTAAAGTTTAATTTTGACAGCAAATAAATAGCAGCATAGAAAAACTATGCTGCTAAAAAACTGAGGATTTTAATGTTGTCAGAAACCGGGTAAACACCCGGTTTTTTGTTTTATTCATCAGGGTTGGGAATGGAAAATAGGGAATGGGGCATTGGGTATTGGGTATTGGGTATTGGGCATTGGACATTGGTTATTAATTCTTGTCTCTCACTCCCTCACTCCCCTGCTCCTCTGCTCCCCTGCCTCCCCTGCCTCCCCTGCTCTCTACTCCTTAGAACACGCGATGCTGTAAAGATGGCATTTGACGCCGGACTTGCTCTAGCCTAGTGGGCTTGATTTCTGCGATCGCAATTCCTGGTTTTTCTCCCGCATCGGCTAAAATGACACCCCAAGGGTCGATAATGACCGCGTGACCGTGGGTTAGACGACGGGCGTAGTTATTCCCCGTTTGGGCGGGAGCAATGACGTAGGCAGTATTTTCGATGGCTCTGGCTTGTAGTAGTACTTGCCAGTGGTCTTTACCTGTAAAGGCGGTAAAAGCGGCAGGAATAAAGATAATATCGGCTCCCTTATCTGCCAGATGACGATACAGTTCCGGGAAGCGGACATCATAACAAATAGAAAGCCCTAAATTACCGAGTTTTTCTGAGAAATGGACGGGGGGTAATTGCGTACCAGCCACAACCGTGCTGGATTCGCGATAGGTGTTGCCGTCAGGGACATTAACATCAAATAGGTGGACTTTGTAGTAACGCGCAAGCTCTTGACCGCTAGGGTCGATGAGTAGAGTAGTGTTATAAACTTTGCCTGTATTATCTACAGGAAGTGGAAAGCTGCCGCCCAAGATGGTAATTTGAAAGCGTTGAGCCATTTTTTTGAGAAATTTTTCACTTTCAAGAGCGATCGCATCACCTTGTGCGAGTTTATCTTTTTCTTCTCCCATATAAGAAAAGTTTTCTGGCAAACCTACCAATTCAGCACCTTGACGCACGGCAAGCTCTATTAATTCTTCTGCCTGCGCCAAATTTTTGTGTAAATCGGGCACACTGGTCAATTGAATAGCGGCGGCTAAATAAGACTTCATAGATTCAACAATGAATAGTTGATTTATGGAAGATAGATTATCAAAATATATCGCTACTTCCAAATCTGTGGAACTTCATTAGAAATTCATCAGCCAAGATTTTCTTTAACAGACTTGTTTTATTGCCGATCTTAATCTTCCTCTGGGTTGTAGTAAACTGAGCAAGATAAAGATTAGATTGCGATCAAACCTTGATAAAAACTGTCTACTGTGGATATTTCTATTCTCATTCAAACATTTATCGCTGTGTTTGTCTTGGCGGATGCTGTGGGCAATATACCGATTGTTTTAGTTTTGACTAAGGGCATGATGCCAGACCAAAGAAACAAAGTTATAGATAAAGCAATTATCATTGCGATCGTAGTTCTTTTGCTATTTGCCTTTGCAGGGCAAATAATTTTAAATTACTTGGAAATCAGTATCGGCTCTTTGCAAATAGCAGGAGGAATATTGTTGCTGTTAATTGCTTTGCAAATGCTGCGGGGAGAATTAGACCAGCCAATTCTTGAAGAAGGACGCGATGTCGCAATTACTCCACTAGCTTTACCGCTGCTAGCAGGGCCCGGGACTTTGACGACGGTAATGTTGCTGATGTCGAAATCACAAAGTCCGCATATTGCTGTGGTAGTGGGTATCTTAGGGGCAATGTTTATGACTTGGTTGATTTTGCGTTTAGCAAATCTGATTGACCAGTGGATTGGTGCAGAAGGTGGAGTAATTGTGACTCAACTTTTGGGTTTTCTGTTGGCGGCGCTAGCGGTGGAAATTGGTAGTACGGGAATTAGGGAGTTGTTTTTGAGCTAGAAAACTTCTAAAATAACGCGAGTTCGATGAACCCCTCCCTCTCCCACGAGGAAAGGGAGGAGCAACCACAAACTAGGGTTTTGCCTCCCCTCTCTGTGTCCAAGAGGGGTTGGGGGAGAAGTCAAAAAAGGGCTTGTAGAACTCTCGCTAAAATATTTAAAAACTGTATACAAATGTAAACAAGTTTGAGAAACGAGAAATTCGCGGCTCTCAAACTTGTTTATGAAAATTAACTTAAAGTTAGAACAAAATGGATAACTCAAGAGGATTTTATTACCGATTGAGTTTCAAAGATGCTTTTCGAGAGTGGAAGCTAATGTAGTTTTAGGCACAGCGCCGACCACCATATCCACTTTTTGCCCACCCTTAAAAATCATTAATGTGGGAATGCTGCGGATGCCGTACTGACTAGCAACATTCGGATTTTCATCTGTGTTGACTTTTACGACCTTTATTTGACCTTTGTACTGTTCGGAGATTTCATCGACAACAGGAGCTACCATACGGCATGGTCCGCACCAGGGTGCCCAAAAGTCAACTAAAACTGGTACATCGCTGTCGAGTACTTCTTGCTTGAAACTAGAATCGGTAACTTGTGCGGCTGTTGACATGCCTAAAACCTTCGCCAATAATATCTGAACTTGGTGAAAATTCTACCATAGCAAAAACCTTAGCTTGGGAGTGCGAGGATGTACATTTGCAAAGAAGCTCTCTTATTTTATTTACAAACATAAGGAACCGCCCGAACAGTAGTCCGGGCGGAGTGTGGTGTGAGGAGTGAACGGAAACATGCGTCTCCGCTATCTCTATTGTAAGCGACATATCGGATTTTTCCAGCAATTGTTTAGGGGCTGGAAAAATTATTGAAGAATTTGGGAGTGGGGAGTAGAGAGCAGGGGAGGCAGGGAGAGCAGGGGAAGAAGAATTAATAACCCATGCCCTATGCCCTATGCCCTATGCCCCAATTCTATTTCCCCATACCTAATTGTTGAGCTTTTTGGTAAACTTTACCCTCGGTTAATAAAGAAGGTGCAATCACAACTTCCACTTGCTGCATTTCTTTAATATTTTTGGCTCCTAAAGTACCCATGCTGGTCTTTAAGGCTCCTAAAAGATTGTGAGTACCATCATCTAGTCCTGCTGGACCAATGAGTATTTGCTCTAGGCTACCAGTGGTGGCAACGCGAATGCGGGTGCCACGGGGCAAAACTGGGCTAGGAGTCGCCATACCCCAATGATAACCTCTTCCAGGGGCTTCTGCGGCTCTGGCAAAGGGGGAGCCAATCATCACACCATCAGCGCCACAGGCGATACATTTGCAAATGTCGCCACCGGTGATTAAACCGCCATCAGCAATAATGGGAATATAGTTGCCAGTTTCGTTATAGTAATCATCTCGTGCTGCGGCACAATCTGCGATCGCAGTTGCCTGTGGCACACCTACACCCAATACCCCACGAGAAGTACAAGCCGCACCAGGTCCAATTCCCACCAGTACCCCAGCCGCCCCAGCTTTCAACAAATTCAACGTGACTTCGTAAGTGACGCAATTCCCCAACACCACGGGAATGGGCATGGAACGACAAAATTCTGCTAAATCGAGTGGTACTAAAGACTCTGGTGACAGATGTGCAGTAGAAACTACCGTAGCCTGGACAAAAAATAAATCTGCCCCAGCTTTTGCCACTGCCTCACCGTATTTACTTGCACCGGCTGGAGTTGCACTCACCGCTGCAATGCCACCTTGTTGTTTAATTTCCTGAATACGTTGTTCAATTAATTCCGGCTTTATTGGCTCGGCATAGAGTTCTTGCATGAGGGCAACAAATTCATCTTTTCCCACAGAGGTAATCCGATCTAATATTGGCTCTGGGTCGGCATAGCGAGTTTGAATACCCTCTAAGTTGAGGACACCTAATGCTCCTAACTGTGACAAACGTACAGCCATACGAACATCTACTACGCCATCCATAGCACTAGCAATGATCGGGATTTCTCGCTCAATATTGCCAATACGCCACTTAGTATCTGCCAAACTGGGGTCTAGCGTTCTATTACCAGGGGCTAGAGCAATTTCATCTATTCCGTAAGCTCTGCGAGCTGTTT
Organism: Nostoc sp. DedSLP03; assembly: GCF_034530815.1. Classification (NCBI taxonomy): domain Bacteria; kingdom Bacillati; phylum Cyanobacteriota; class Cyanophyceae; order Nostocales; family Nostocaceae; genus Nostoc; species Nostoc sp. DedSLP03. The sequence goes on along the minus strand of NZ_JAVRCK010000014.1, from coordinate 111,772 downwards.
TTCCCCGCCCAAGTTGAATTTCCACGCTTTAACTTTACTCAAATCTGTTTAAGCTAGGGTATCAAATTGTGGGGAAATTTGGGGCGTTTTTTCCCTAAGCATATAAGTGACTAGAGACGGTTGTCATTAGTCATTTGGATTTTGATCGATTAAAAATCCAAAATCAGTTTGATTTATCGTTTATTTTTAGCGGCATCCACACCAGTGTAACCAGTTGCTAACCAAATTATTGCTCTAGCTCCATCACGAATAGATTTTTCGATAGATTCAGGGGGTTTTTCAGAAGGAACTGGCACTGGTTTTAAATAAATACCCCGACTACCCAAAATAATTTCGCCAATGACACAAGCCCGACGCATATGAAAGTCTGAAGTAATCAAATAAACGCTCTTAATGCCGCGAGCTTGCAAATCATCTACCAAAGTAGTAAAATTAGTAACTGTATCTACTGCTTCATAATCCAAGTGTAAACGTTGAGGATCGACACCAGCTTTGGTAAACACTCTTTGGGTGAATGTACGTGGACTGCCGCCTGTAATCCAAATCGGTATATTTGGATGCTCGCGAACGAATTTTGCTGTAAATTTTTCTCGCTCTAAATGTCTCGTTGAACCACCTAACACTACGACTGCTTGCGGCTGCACAAATTGGTTTTGTACTTCTTTGTATCCCCACCACATAAATATTGGTAGGACAAAAGCCATAAAACGAAAAGATTTATTTGTAAAGAGTAGCTTATTCAAGGCTCAATAACTTAATTTACTTGGTACACAATTTTCTCTGGCTATAAGAAAAAACAATTGATAGTAGAGTAGCAAACTTCCCAAGAATCTGCCCAAATTCTGCCCAAATTCTGCCCAAATTTATATTTGGTTGGTTTTTGTGTAACAGCGCGATTAAGCGTGCCTGGAGTTTTTCCTCTAATTGATGGATTATCCTAACCGATATCGGACGATTCATCAAAGGGTTTTAACCACTTTATATAGTAGTTCTCAGTTGCACGGATACAGGAGCCAATTGTATGGGCGGATATCCCGACTTGTGAGAACTGGCGTACCACTTTTATGGGTACAGTAATGCTCTTACCATATTAATTGCTGTATATATGAATTGTCTAAATAAACGGGACTGGTGCGACTTGAACGCACGACCTGACGCTTAGGAGGCGTCCGCTCTATCCAACTGAGCTACAACCCCAACTGCGAAGCATATATAATTATAGCAGTAGTTTTAGGTAGACTGCCAAAAATTATCCCAAGAGCCACCGCCTACTTCTAAACCACAAAGAAAACTTTTTGCTTTTAGAATTATTTTAGATTTTTTGCCATTTAGTTCTCGTAACTCTAAATTTAGTTTTCCTTGCATAGTATCCCGGCAACAGTATCTTAAACCTTCTGCTGTCGGCGCACGTAGAGGTGTACCAGATAAATCTGTGGTTCCTGTTAATTCAATTTCATAACTAGAGTTGCTAGCTTTCATTTGCCATCTACCCCAAGGCTGAATTTCCCACTCAACTTGAGAATTCCAGGGAACAAATTCATAAAACTTGCCTTGATAGTGCAGTCCAATCATCGCTACAGATTCCATCCACCACAGCACACCCCGCCGTCCACCGCCAGCAGTTAATGCTAAGTCGGGTTCGCCCTCGAAGCAATTACAGTTTATCCAAAACCATTTCTGAGGAAAAGCACCACCCCAATTTTTCTCGCCGTAGGCTGGGGCGTTAGTGAATTCGTAGATTTTGCCATTCCAGTCAATCTTTCCACTGGCTAAACCGTGAGCCATCAAAATTTGCCATCCAGGTTCAAAAATCTGCAAGAATGACAGCCAGCCAGCAGTTGATTGCTGAATGCCATTTTGATTGCCCCAACCGTATACTGGTTGAATTTCATACTGCCAACGGCAATAATTATTGGTGGCGCGATCGCGAATTATTCCCTGATTCAAGGTGGCTGTAGCTTGATATCCCTCTTGAACGTGATACTCAAACTCTGCTGGGAGTAAGTATAAGGGAGAAACTTGCAAATTATTTTTACCCCAATGACCTAAACCCAAAACATCCCGACTACCCCAAAATTTGTTGACATCGGGAAAAGTACGGCAGAGGTACTCATCATCCGGGCCGAGGATTTGGGCTGCACCGCCACTGTAAGGTTTACCGCCGATGGGATCTTCAATAGAGTACATAAAAGCAAATGTTTGCCCAATTTCCGGCAAGGTGACGCGGTAATACCAGCCTTCAAAGAAGCGACGGCTACTGCCATCCCAGTGATAACCAGAATGGGGCGTTTGGAGAGAATTTTGGGGAATAGTTAACATAGATTTATCTAATTGCCGATTTTTTCAGTATGCGCGATCGCTTCGATATTAATGATGCTTATGAAATTCTTGGGCTGAAACCCGGTGCCTCTCAAGCACAGGTGAAGCGAACTTACCGTAAACTGGTGAAAATTTGGCATCCCGATCGCTTTGTCGATCAAAGGCAAAAACAGGAAGCTGAGGAAAAAATCAAATCAATCAACGCAGCTTACAACAGGCTCAAATCCGAAATTCCATATGAGCCTCCTATTTCTAAAAATCCATCTTCATCTTCGCCTAAAAATCCCCCAAAAATATCTGTCAATCGTTGGGATGCAGAAACTTTCTACACTTTAGGAGTAGAAAATGCTACACAAGGAAGATATGAGGATGCGATCGCAGATTTTACTCACGCAATTCGTCTCAATCCTCACTATATTGACGCGTATAAATATCGTGGACTAGTTTGCTCACAACTGGGATACGAATATAGAGCCGCTTCAGATTTAAATAAAGCTGCACAAATAGAAGAAGAGTTAAGAAATCCGGGCGCTGCACGTAGATCGCGATCGCCTAGATATGATGCATCAAAACCTAGACCTCTAATAAAAAGATTTTGTCAGAGGATAAAAAGTTTACTGCGGCTAAATCGGCGTTGGAGATAAGCAGCGAATATAGTTTAAGACACTTCAGATGGCGATACCAGAAACGGAGTTAGATAATACTTGTACTTGGGAATACTAAGTGTAGTAAGATTTGCTACTGATTTCTGAGTATGAGCGATCGCCTCGATATAAATCATATTTACGATATCCTTGGGTTAAAACCAGGTGCATCTGCTGATGAGGTCAAGCAAGCTTACCGCCAGATGGCTAAGACTTGGCATCCAGATTGTTTTATTGAACCGCAGCAAAAGCTAGAAGCAGAAGAAAAAATCAAAGAAATCAATCAAGCTTATGCAAGGTTAAAGTCTTATCAGCCAAACCAGACAAATCAATCTGCTTTTACTACCAAAATTGATTTAACTCCACCCAATGCTGAAAGTTTTTATAACCTGGCTATGGAGAAAGCTCAAAAAGGAAAATATATTGAAGCAATTGAAGATTTTACTCAAGCGATTCGTCTCAACCCTAACTACTTTGAAGCCTACAAATACCGAGGGCTTGCTTGCTCGAAACTAGGATATGAAAATAGAGCCAAGTCAGATTTGAAAAATGCCAGAGAACTGGAACTGAAACAGAAAAAATCACCACCCAAACCGACATCACCACCGCCACCAACGCCGCCACCACCTGAATCCAAGTCTCAACCTTCAGCGTGGAAATGTGTACACACCCTGACTCATCAGAACTGGGTTTTTACAACTGCAATCAGTCCAGATGGGCAAACTTTAGCTAGTGGAAGTAGTGACAATACTATCAAGATTTGGCATCTCGAAACAGGTAAATTACTACATACTCTCACTGGACATACAAAATGGGTAAGATGCCTAGCGTTTAGCCCAGATAGCCAAACTCTGGTTAGTGGCAGTGATGACAACAGCATAATGATTTGGCAAGTGTCTACAGGTAAATTACTCAAGACACTCAAAGTACATTCAACCCCAGTTTTTTCTGTAATCCTTAGTCCAGATGGTCAAACTATCGTAAGTGGGGGTACAGACACTACTATAAAGATTTCCCATATAGAGATGGGGCAATTATTGCAAGTCCTCAAAGGTCATTCTTCTTTCATTTATTCCCTTACCACTTGCCCAAAACACCAGATTTTTGTCAGTGGCGGTGCGGATAAAACCATTAAACTGTGGAATTTGAAGACTAACAAACTGCTGCAAACCCTCAACGGGCATTCAGGTTGGGTGACTTGTGTCGCCATTAGCCCTGATGGACAAATTTTAGCTAGTACGAGTTATGACCAGACTATCAAGTTATGGAATATCAATACAGGTAAGCTAATTAACACACTTGCTGGACATCACAGCTATGTTTGGTCTGTTGCTTTTAGCCCCGATGGTCAGAATCTTGCCAGTGCTAGCGCGGACTACACCATAAAGTTATGGCACATTAGCACTGGACAACAACTCTACACGCTGGGCAACCATTCAGATTGGGTTAACTCTGTTGCTTTCAGTCCTGATGGCAAAACTTTGGTTAGCGGTAGTCGAGATATGACAATCAAAGTTTGGCGATGCGATATCTAACAACAAATTAAAAATTTAGAGAATTGAAGCAAATTGCTAGATTTTTCGATCGAGCCATTAACTGACAGTTAAATAACATCCATCTTTAGGATACTCTTTCTCTTGATTAAGTATTAACTCTCTAAAGATTAAGTATTAACTCCCTGGAGATAGAGCCACTTATTTGAATACAGAGGTTATTCTGAGATTACCAACAGTTGAGTAGCAAATAAGACTCAACATTTATCAGCAACATATATTTTTCAGTTCATTAAAACCTCTTGTTTTCACAAAACTTTAGTTTGTCAATATTTTAATCTGAGGAGTTAAATCAACAGCTATGTCTATTCCTAATGAACGCGAAAGCAAAAACAGTGAAGTTAGGCAAGAATCTTACACTGATATTAATGGCAATACTCAGACCCATTTCACACAAACCACTGAAACAGTTAAGAACAACACAACTAATCCCAACTCTTACACTAACGGTTACGTACATGGTCGAAATGTTGAGCGTAGCTACCAGCAAGCAGATTTAGCCCAGCGTGATGAAAACAATGTTAGTGGTGGTTTGTTGTTGGGTATTGTCATTACTTCCTTGCTTGGTTTAGTTATAGGTGGGGTTTGGTACTTCAACCAGCAGAATAACGCGGTTAACAATATTGTGCCGGTCGCGGTTCCTGTACCGAGTAAGAGTAATCCAACTCCTAGTCCATCTCCTCAACCACAAACGAAGATAATCGAAACAACTAAGGAAGTCCCTGTTCCTTTTACTGTTCCTGTTCCTGTTCCTCAACAGCAAGTTACACCTCCGTCTACACCTCGCCAACCGGATATTAACATTACTATTCCACCCCAGCAGCCTGCGGCAGAAAAAGCACCTTCTGTAACCCAGCCAGCCCCTAAAGCGACACAAAGTCCGGCGACGAGTTCAACTACTAATACTCCGGCTTCGCAAAACGATAGTTCTACTAATACTGTTGCTCCTGGTACAAAAAGTGACACCTCTAAAAGTACTACACCTCAAGGAGTAGACCAGTCAAACACTACATCTAATAGCGATTCTTCTACCGCTGGCGGTTCTGGTCAATAACGCCTTCTGAACTTTCAGCTCACTTGGTAATGTTGGCGTAAATGCCAATGTTACTAAGTGGGACAAATTTTAAGCAATATTTCTGAATTGTTGCGATAAATTAATGGGGTTCAAGTTTAGTAAAGGTGTCTTGTAGCTAAACAAACACAATGCTAGATTAAGACCAAGGTACAAACAGGTTAAAAGTTAAACAAAAACTTTCAAGTTAGAGCCTGTGCCTCCTGCTCTAATCTTATTGCGATCGCTATCCTTGGTTGTGGCATCCGTTGAATGTGTTTTTGCCTTAAGTTCAATGAGTTGTTTGGAGGTTTTAGAACGCACAGCCAGAAAATGCCTGCCTAGTTGGAATATAAGGATGTGCAATTTTGAATAAAGCGATCGCGAATACTGTCCACCTTATTTTGAGTTAGTCATTTCTGAATTCTTCAATCTTCAAGAAACCGCCCCAAGCTATTGAGATTTATCCATCGTAGCTTCAGGCGGTTTCTGTCATTTGTCATTTGTCATTTGTCATTTATCATTTATTTATATCAATGGGCGTTGCTGATTGAAAGTATGAATTAGGCTCACGCAAAGGTGCAAAGAAACATTGTTTATTTATATCGAAAAATGTCAATTCATACTCTGATTCAGCAACGCTAACCAACAATGCCCAATGCCCAATGCCCAATAACTAATGACTAACTAAAGTAATTACAGTCACTTCAGGCGGACAAAATAAACGTCCTGGTTTATAAGTTCCTAAACCACGATTGACATATAGTTGATTTTCTTCTACCTTGTGAAACCCTTGCGCCCACTCCCAATATCGAACTACTTTCGAGCAGTCTCCTAATAAAAATGTTACCCAGCGCCGCAATTTTTTGGGAATTTGTTTAAGTAGCTTTTTGTAATAGAGTACTAGAGGGCCAATGCCCGGAATGACGATGTGACCACCGTGGGTATGACCAGATAGTTGCAAATCTACGCGCCATTGTTGCAATATCTTGGCTGTATCTGGGTTATGAGATAAAACGATGCGCGGTGTAAGCGAATCTAGTTGATTCATCACTGGTGCAGGGTAAAATTCCCGCGACCAATAATCAGCTAGTCCTACCAATGGTAATTCTTTTCCTAGTGGATAGGCGATTTCATTCCAAAGCACATGTACCCCAATGCTGGTTAATGCTTGTGTAACTTCTGCTTTGGAGTGGCTGTAATAAATATCGTGGTTCCCAAGTACGGCGTACATACCACAGCGACTTTGCAGATGTTTGAGTCGAAGTACCAATTGATGGATTGGTGTGGGATCGTCAGTTACGTAGTCACCAGTTAATAGAATTAAATCTGGTTCAGCTTCATTAGTAAGTGCGATCGCTTTTTCTAACATTTCTTCCGACAGTCGCAAACCATCGTAATGAAAATCTGACAACTGTACTAATGTTGTACCTTGTAAAGATGCAGGAAGTTCTGCAATCTTAACCGTTATTTTATCTACTCTTAAATGTCCCGTAAACAACCAATGCATAAGTTAACCGATACTCCTCATACCAGCGTTTACAGCTTACCAAAAATAAAAATGTAACTTGATAAAATGCAAAAATTTATGTCATCTACTTCAGATACAATTAATTCATTGGTTGAATTTTGGTGATTTAATTTTGGCGATGAGAGTAGCAGGTTATGCCTGAGTTTGCAGGCACTCATTAGCCAGAATACCTGCTGAAATTGCGTTCTTTTTTGTTAAATTTGGTAATTCTTACTCACCTTGTAGGGTGATTATAGTAACTTCTGGGCGGCAAAATAAGCGTCCTGGGAGGTAAGTTCCCAAACCACGATTTACATATAGTTGATTTTTTCCTAGCCGATGCAAACCCTGCGTCCATTCCCAATGTCTGACTACAGAAACATTTTCTTCCAAAAATGGGACTCGACGCCGCACTTTTCTGGGTATTTTTTCTACAAGCTTTTCGTAAAACAACGCCGCAGGGCCAATTCCGGGAATCACGATTTGACCACCGTGAGTATGACCAGATAATTGTAAATCGACTCGCCATGCTTGTAATATCTCCGCAGTATCTGGGTTATGGGATAAAACGATGCAGGGTGTGTCGGGGTTTAGCTGGTTCATAACTGGTGCGGGGTGAAACTCCCGTGACCAATAATCAGCCAGTCCAACGAGTGGTAATTCTTTTCCTAGTGGATAGGCAATTTCGTTCCAAAGGACGTGAATTCCAATGCTAGTAAGGGCTTCTGTAACTTCGGCTTTTGCCTGTTTGTAATAAATATCGTGATTGCCAAGAATAGCATAGATACCACTGCGACTTTGCAAATGTTTGAGTCGAAGTACCAGTTGGTGAATTGGTGTAGGATCGTCAGTTACGTAGTCACCAGTTAATAAAATTAAATCTGGTTCAGCTTCGTTAGTAAGTGCGATCGCTTTTTCCAGCATATCTTCCGACAGTCGCAAACCATCGTAGTGAAAATCTGACAACTGCACCAGCTTTTTACCTTGTAACGATGCAGGCAAACCTGCAATGTTAACCGTCAATTTCTCTATACTCAACGGCCCAGATAACAACCAATGCATAAGACGTTCAATAAAGCTCAATCATAGCGCTTACAGCTTAACTGAACATTCTTGGTTTGTGTGTAGCGACCAGTGCAATTTATTGAGAATTTCATGAAAGCTGTAGATTTTAGGGTATTTATACTTATTAAAATTAGACGTAACTTTGCTGTTATTAGCGATCGCTAATCTTCCTATAAAATTTTTACCAATATCTGTCCCAAAATCGAGCCTAATACAAAAATTCCCCTCTAACCTGACGGTATAGAGAGGTTATAAGGAATGTTGTAATGCTCTTAACAATCGAGGGAGCTTGGGGTTAGGTCTGTATTGGACTCTACTGAGAACCTCTATAATCACAAAACAGCGCCAGACGTATCACAGACTGGCGCTATTTCTTCAATTTAATTCACAGTTAAAAATAGTTAAATGAATTTGTTAAATCTTTGTCGTTGATTGACCGCAATTTTTTATACAGCACTGCGGTTGGTTAATAAATTCCACAAGAAGACTGCAACAATTGCACCAAGAACTGCTACTGCAATACCTGGAATGCTGAGAGTAGGAGCTGCTAGGGTTAAAGTTCCCGTACTGAAAAATACACCTAAACTACCGCCAACAAAAGCACCGATAATTCCTAATAATATAGTTCCTAGAATTCCGCCACCTTGATGACCGGGGTAGATAGCTTTTGCGATCGCACCAGCAATTAGACCTAAAACAATCCAAGCAAGAATATTCATTGTTGTTAAGTTGGTAAACGTTTTTGACTTACAAGTACATATTAACGATCTTCATTTTTGACTTAATCTACCATCAGAATTAATTATGAATATCCATTAGGAATAGTTTAATTGCTACTAGATTTTTTATATTGCGGTTACGATCCTGCTTAAGACAAGTCGGCTATGGATAGGTGTGACAGCCGTTATTCTATGATTTGCCAATGTCTTAAGTTGTCCGATCGCTGCTATATGACCCATTTGAGGTAGATAGTCAATTAAAAAAAAGCTCCTAGTAGGTCTTTAACTAGGGGCTTATATAAACTATTGCTTGGTAATTGCAGTATATGCATTTTTAATTAGCTCTCTCCTCTACTATAAGAATTAAGCTGAGTTTTTAGAGACTGCCTCTAAAGTAATGTAAAGGAAGCGAAATCAGGCGATTGAGACGATCGCCTATCCCTTTGCAAGTTCATGTCTAGTTTTTAACTTTTAATTGCTGATCCCGCGATCGCTACCAATGACTTGATGGTCGATCAAAGGCAACAATCTGCGGTAAGACCAATGCATACTTAGAAAAATTAGACTTACTAAGGTTAGCAGCATAATGCCCAGAATCGTTGTATATGCCTTAGTGCGCCACCAAAAGCCATTCGCACCTAGTCGCACAACCTTCCATAAGTTGGCTATATCAGCGCTTTCAGAATCGTGAATCGTGATTGGTAAGGATGCTGCTGTGTTTTGTCGTGCAATTGTCATTTTAATTACTCCTTTAAACCCAAATGCTGAGGTATTAAATTTAAACTACGGTAACACTATAGGTTTTATGTTATTGATATGTAATATCTCATAGCTTGATGCAATAAGCAAGTTTTAAGGGCATTGGGAATAGGGCAAAACAGTTGTGCTAATATTACTCAGCACTCTTGAGGGGCGAGGGGCATTAGTATTAAAAATTAGGTATTTACTAGATTGAAAACTATTCTCTAGTCTCAATCCCTACTCCCAGTCCCCAATCTCTAGTCAACATGCCTAATCAAATTTGGTTATCACAGTTGGAAAAACACCGAGCGATCGCAGTTATCCGCGCCCCTCAAATGGAACTGGGACAACAAATGGCAATGGCTGTAGCATCTGGGGGAATGCAGCTAATTGAGATTACCTGGAATAGCGATCGCGCTGGAGAATTAATTAGTCAACTACGTTCGGAATTACCAGCCTGTATTATTGGCACTGGTACGCTATTTAATGTGCAGCAGTTACAAAATGCGATCGCATCTGGGGCGCAATTCCTCTTCACACCCCACGTTGATTCGGCAATGATTCAAGCAGCACAAGAAAAAAATGTCCCGATCGTACCAGGAGCGCTGACTCCTACAGAAATTGTTACCGCTTGGAGTCAAGGCGCTAGTTGTGTAAAAGTGTTTCCTGTGCAGGCAGTGGGAGGGGCTGATTATATCAAAAGTTTGCAAGGGCCGCTGGGTGAGATTCCCTTAATTCCTACTGGCGGCGTGACTCTAGAAAATGCCAAAGAATTTTTGCAAGCTGGAGCGATCGCTGTCGGTTTGAGCGGGGAATTATTTCCCCAAAAGCTTGTCATAGAGAGAAATTGGTCAGCGATCGCAACTCAGGCAAAAAACCTAATGCAACAGTTAGGTTAACTTAGAATCAAATCATCAAAATTTACGTCTATTAAAGTAATAGATAGGGAAATAAAGGTGAAACCCGATCAGTTTCTCAAGACCCCATGATTTGAGTATGAGTGTATCTAAAATGAAAAGACAAATTTCTCCTGACTGGGTGCGTCGCTTACAAATAATTCTCACTGGTACAGTACTGTCCCTAAGTGTTTTTACTACTACTGGAACCAGTGAAGTTTGGGCAAATTCCAAAAATCAAGTGATTGCCCAAAGAATCCAGACATTACAACAATCAAATCAGCGCTGGATTCAAATTGATCTTTCCAAGCAAAGATTAATAGCTTGGCAAGGTGACAAAGTTGTTTATGGAAGTGCTATTTCCTCTGGCAAAAAAGCTACTCCTACTCTTGTCGGTACTTTTAAGGTTCAATCTAAGTTTAAAACTACGCGGATGCAGGGAGAAGACTACAATGTTCCCAACGTTCCTTATGCGATGTTTTATCAAGGTAATTACGCTATTCACGGAGCTTATTGGCATAAAAAATTTGGCACTCCAGTGAGCCATGGCTGTGTGAATGTTACACCTAAACATGCTAAATGGCTATTCGAGTGGGCATCGGTAGGGACACCAATAGTCATTCATAAATAATATGTGAAACAGCCAAAAGGCAATTTAGGTAAAATCATAAATAACAAATCAAGACAATTAAGTGATTCCCAGCATGATTTTATGCTGGGAATATTCGGAGTCGTAATTACGGGAATTGAAATAAAATATAGAAAAGGGCATTTAACTAGTTGTCTAAAAAATAAGCGGAAATCCTGACAATTACTGTGTGAAATTGCAAATGCAAATATGAATTTGGGGAAAATTTGTATTTAAGCATTTAAATGACAGATTTTTGTAAAGATTGTCCTTTGTAATTAGTCATTGGTCATTAGTCATCATTTAAAAAATGACAAATAACAAATGACAAAAAAAAGATGAACTGCGTAAATCCTCCACAGAAAGCAAGTAGTCGATCTAGAAATTTGTAGTTTTCCAGAAAATTACTTCACTTGATGATTTTTGCGTAGTTTAGAAGATAAGGCATAATGCAAACTTGGATTCGCCGTGGTGGGATTCGTTCTTCGGCAACTTTTTGTACAGGCGTGGCGCTGATGGTGGTGACTTTATTCTCTTGGTCATCACCCCTAACAGGTATACTCAACTCGACTACAGCAACAGCCACCTCAGTAGATCAAAACAGCACTAATAATATTAGCCAACCTCGCTGGATTGAAATTGATTTGTCAGAGCAACGTTTACGTGCATGGGAAGGTCATAAACTTGTTCATTCATATCGCATTTCTGGAGGTAAGCGATCGACTCCTACACCCATAGGTAGATTTCGGATTAATTCTAAGTATCGTACTCACCGGATGCGAGGCAGAGGCTACAACATTCCTGACGTTCCTTACACAATGTATTTCTACAGAGGCTATGCCATCCACGGCGCTTACTGGCACAACCGTTTTGGGACTCCAGTCAGTCATGGTTGCGTAAATTTACCTGTTAAGCAAGCTGGCAATCTTTACAGATGGGCTTCAACGGGAACTTTAGTAGTAGTGCATAAATGATAGTGAATTGATCGTTGCTGCAATTCTTACCTTGATATGTGGACAGGTGCGCTAACGCAGTGTCACGCACCTGTTCACATATACTGCTAGACTAAAAACACATTTTTGAGGAATTTAGGAGCTATAAGCGCCACAACTACTCAACCTCTCACATTGGAAGAGTTTCTGAAGCTCCCAAAAACAAAGCCTGTAAGCGAATATATTAACGGAGAGATTATTCAAAAGCCAATCCCGAAAGGGAGACACAGCCGCTTACGAGTTAGAATGTTATGAATTTTTTCAACAAGCTATTCGGTGCAGGTAAATCAGATAATTTTTCTGAGTTTCATACTTTAGTTGAGCAGAGTATGGAGGAATTGCGATTAAAAACAGAAGCTCACAATAGTGCTTGGCGGCTCGGTGATTCGAGTTGGGATATCGATTAAGGCACTGGTACGGTTGTCTTCACCCGTCCAGATGGGATCGCGGCGAGATGTTCAGTGCAGATTATCGGCACTTACAACATAACAGACAGCAGTTGGTTGTGGGGTTGGAACCATCCATCTGTTGTCCCTGGATTACAGTCGCACGCACGTCTTGTCCGAAACTATGGAGAGGAGCATGGTATTGAATCTCTCACTACCCAGAAGCTCAGTTGTACAGAAAATCAAGCTTGAGAGTTTACAGCACTTGCCTGTAAGCTTTGTGAAGCAGAAGGTGCATATCGATGTCCAACAGGTTCAACTCTCGTTTTCATAACGTTTGATCGGGTGACATTAAGTCGGTTGTCAACTCAGCCAAGCCTTTCTCAATCAATCGCCCAAAGAGTCAATTGTCATGAGGCAGCAGTTGCAGCATACCAAGCTGGAGAGTTAGAGAAGCTATATCTTTTCCCGATTGAGTTAGGTGGGGTTGATGATGACGTTAACGTTGTTTACGTCCCATCGCCAGCAATGGAAGAAAAAAGGGCTTTTGATGCAGAGGTAGGCAGACTGGCAGAACAAGGTAAGATTGGTCACTATGAGGCTTCTCCCGAATATGATGACGAGAGTTTTATTCCGTCTAGAATAGTTGTTAAAGCATCTGGTGAAGAATCAATTCAAAAAACCATTGAAATAATCAGAATGAAGGACGAATAAATCAGGCTTTAGAACAGTGGTTTGAATGCCAGCACCCACTGTCAAAATTTTATTAAACACTTAAACGTGCAGTAGTTTAACTCAACTGTGCCACAAGTTGATTTTCCAACAGCGTGTCATTAGTTAACAAGTCTTCAACAGTGATTCGCAAAAAGCGTTGTTCATCAACTTGAAAGAGAATTTTGATGCGATCGCTTCCAGGATATCCGCTTGGTGTCAGTTGGGCAATTGTCTTCGCACCTTCTCGATCGTTGAGGGGTTTGACGCTGGTTTCACTATTGTCCAGACGGCGAGTAATCAAGCGATCGCCATCAAAATAAACTTCAGTACTACCCGTATCTGCTCCTAATTCTCCCATAATTAATTCAATGCTGGGCTGATTTTCTACTGAAGCACCTAAAACTAATTCCACTGGCTGAGTCATTGGATATGCTTGTCCAGCTTTAATTAAAGAATGCCATTTGTGACGCTGGTTGCGGCGATCCCAGTAGCGGATACCATAACTATGGTAGAGAAAGTCTTTGATTTGCACACCTTGAGCTAACTGTAATGCACCTTGAGCGATCGCTTCAAAGGGACGTTCGCAACGGATTTTTTCTGGCTCAAAATACTGTTTAATCCATGTCTGCACTGCGGGTAATTGCACTGTGCCACCAACTAACAAAACTGCACTAATATCTGGAAGTTCTATTCCTTGCCGTCTTGCTTGCTGCAACAGTGTGGTCATCGAATCATCGAGTAACTCAAAAAATGCGTGTTCTTTGAGGATATCGTCAAAAGTGTCGCGGTTTAGTTCCAGTTCATAACTTTCAAATGTTTCATCGTCAAAATAAACTTCACTAGCTTGGTTTTGAGTTGATAGCTGAATTTTTACCCGTTCAGCCAATCGTGTTGTCAAGGGACTTACCGCCAATTCTTGAGTTTTAGCAAAGTAATCTACCAACCAATTATCAATATCAGTACCGCCTAGATTTTGCCCTGCTTTTGCCAGTACACGGGCAGTTTTGACTTTTTGTTTTGAATCTTCAGCCAAGGACTTATTACCCCATTTCAGGAGAAATCCCAAGGGCTTTGTGCTTGCCTGCACGCTTTGATCCAACCGAACAAGGGATAAATCCAAAGTACCACCGCCGAAGTCAATCACCAAAAGATTTTCTCGATCTGCCAAGCCATAACCCAAGGCGGCGGCTGTGGGTTCATCCAGCATTCGCACCTGTTCGACCGGGAGGCTTTGACATACTGTCCCCAACCAATGACGATAGGCTTCAAAACTGTCTACAGGTACGGTTAACACCAAAGAATCTAACCCACCTTCCAGGGGTGCTAGTTCTTCAATTACTTGAGTCAGGAACCATTGCCCTACTTGTTCAAAGGTGACAATTTGCCCATCTAGTTCGGGTAAGAAACCTTGAATATCTGCACCAATACCGCGTTTGAAGCTGCGGAAGAATCGCGTTTCGCCTCTGAGGTCAAAACCGCGATCGCGTACTTGTTGCCCGACTAAGACTTTATTTTGGGCTGCGTCTTCAACATAAACCAAGCTGGGAATCAGTGGCGGATTGAGACTTTGTTTAATTGACAAGCCTGGTAGAGTCAGGGTTTCTGGCTGCTGGGTTACAGGGTTCCAACGAGCAATGACTGTGTTGCTAGTACCAAAATCGATTGCGATCGCCATACTTTATATTTATTCTCTCGCACGAAGATGCCAAAGCTGCTTTATTTGTGATTATTCTCTATAAGCTACCAAGAAAGCAAATGCACCCATAGGAATACTTCTTTGCATCCCAACCCAGATATCGATTCAGTCTGTTGCAACTGAGTGTTAGCTGTAATGGATATCACAGTTAGACAATGATCCTCGGTTTTGAAGTGTCTAGAAGTTGTAGGCAATTAACTCACCGTTTTTCTGCCGAATTTGGTCATGCCACTAGTCAAACAATGCCTTGCTGTCGTTTATTATTGTGCGATCACTTGAAAATATCCTCTGCGATGACGGATATTGATTCTCTGGGGATTCTAGGGATTCACTTATATTTCTTTTGCTAGAACTTCGTTTAGTTTATCTAAAAATTCTTTAGAGTCAGCAAAATAATTTGGATATGCTTTTTTTAATGTCTTTATTGATTTAGCGTTAACTAATACGATATCTACCTCTTTTGTATCTTTGTATTTTTTCTCAAAATTCTTATAATCTTCAGTTGCTTGGAAATGGTATTTTTCTTTGTAAGACCATATT
The DNA here is from genome assembly GCF_034530815.1 of Nostoc sp. DedSLP03. Taxonomy (NCBI): domain Bacteria; kingdom Bacillati; phylum Cyanobacteriota; class Cyanophyceae; order Nostocales; family Nostocaceae; genus Nostoc; species Nostoc sp. DedSLP03. The sequence goes on along the minus strand of NZ_JAVRCK010000014.1, from coordinate 96,318 downwards.
TTAACATCTTGTTTATCAATATTAAGCAAAATCAGAAAATAACCACATACATCATTATTTCCATTACCAGTAATTAAATGAGTTGACACTGAAAATGCTTGAAGTTTTTTGAACACTTCTAATTCTGCTACTAATATATTTACTTCTTCTTTGATTTCTTTTAACCTTTCATTGGTTATATTCTCTGGTAAACAATTTTCTAGGAATGCCAAAAGTAAGCTTACTAACTTGAAAAAATGTAACCATTTTTCAGGGCCTTCTCCTGATTTTAGAGATTCTTTTAAGAATGTTCCTGCAACTTCTACTGCTGTAGCCCATGAGTGCTGTATCTTTGTTCTTACTTGTATTTCAATTGTATACCCATTATATATATAATCTTTTTTACCTTTGTATTTATAAATTAAATGTATCCCTCTATATCCTGAATCTTTAGGATTTTCGATATAATCATCTTGTCTTACCAATTCATTTTTGGTTTTGCTATTCAATAGTAAGTCTCTTAAAGTATGTACTTTTTTTACATCTGATAAAACTACTCTACATCCTCCAATATCCTGCATTGTTTGTAATTTCATATTAGGAAGGCGTTTGAGTTTTCCTAATATTGATGGAATACGCTTTAATCTTTGGGTAATTATTGCATTCTTTTCAACATCCTTTACCTTAGACCTTAATAAACTTGCAATAATATGTAAGGTAAATGTATATGATGATCTCCAATTGCTGACAATATCTAATGCTTCTAGATTTTCTTCTTCAGATGAATCCGAACTTATTAAAATATCACCTGCTCTGCTTACTGCTTTCTTACTAGATTTTGGTTCAACCCAAGTCATATTTTTATGATCAGCAACGGGAGATTCGTGGAGAATTAAAGCTTGTGGAAATGCAAGTTCGATTTTTTCTTGTAGTTATGGAATTTATTCAGAAGAGGAGAAGCGACATACTAAGCAAGATATCAAACTAGGGCCAAAGGGAAAAAATGGCAAACCTGTTTACGTAGATTATATTGTTAAACTTTCAGAGCGATCGCTGGAGGAGTTTTGTCGCTGGGTGTATCGCTTCATGGGCAATGCTCAGTTCATCTACCCTCAACATCTAGCTGAACAACACCAAAAATTTGCTCGTGCATTAATAGATCGGTATTCTTCCAAAGCCATATAAATTAGGATGATTGACCCTCAAAGTGGAGGCACTGGCTAATTAGTACAAAAACCTAATCTAACCCGGAGTTCCGGGTTAGTGGTAGTTCATGCTCAATCTTCATTGCGTAACTGCCAGACTGCACCAAAAGCAGCCCCAGCCCCAGCTAACAATCCAGTACTCATTCCTTGGATAGTTTTTTGGAATGGATCTTGGGTTAGGCACTCACTTGTAACCTTACTGTCTTCCAAACAGAGACTACTTTCTGCCCAACCAGCAGTACCTCCTAAAATTACACCAGTGATACTACAAGAAACAATTAGCAGCAAAAGGCGTTGTGTTTTTCTAGCCATAGATGGATGTTTTACTCAATTTTGTATTTTAGACTTTAAATTGGGTTGGTATGTAATTACACTTATTTTGGATAAAAAATTTTAGATTTTTCCATACTTGAGCCACTGTTTAACTAGGCTGCTTCAGCAAAAGTCCAAATCTAAAATTCTGTCAAAGGTTAGAAATTGTAATTTACTTTAAACTACTTTACACATCAAGGCAGCAAATGTCAGCTGGTTTATGGCTGGCGAGGTAAACTCATGTGCTTTGTCCTAGTCATCTATCTTTAAATCGATCGGTACACAATTTCGTAGCAAAGACTTTAGCTCTGAGAAAACAAGGACTAAAATCCTTACTACAAATCCTCAAGACTAGTTTGACGTAGTATTCGCTGAGTTGTTGCCCACTGATACTCAAAAAACATCTACTCAATCTTCAAGTTGAAAGGCAAGCGGGCATAAACCCCTTGTGGATCGTTCATCTTTTGCAAAATCTCTACTTCCTGTTGCAATTTTTGGAATTCGGTGGTGAGGGGATTGGATTGTTTGAGTTGCGTCCCTTCAATCCCTAAAGCAGTCCGCACCTCTTCTGTTGCACGCCCAAAAAAGCGTTCTCCGAAGCTGCTAGTGCGAGGATATTCTTGCACTTCCCAGTTTTCTCCTAGTTCCGCCTCCTTGACAGCATAAGCGATCGCAGTATTCAAACCGCCAATTTCATCCACCAAACCAATTTCTTTAGCCGCTTCACCCGACCAAACCCTTCCTTGGGCAATTTCTGCTACTTTTTGTTCTGGGAGTTTCCGACCTTGAGAAACTTTATTCAGAAACATATTATAAATCCGGTTAACACTGCGCTGATAAATTTCTAACTCTTGGGGCGATTTCGGACGCGAAACTGTTTGACTATCAGCATAGCGTGCGGTTTTCACTGAATCCCAAGTAATACCATTATTATTAGCCAGCTTTTCCCCATTGAATAAGATCCCAAACACTCCTATAGAACCAGTAATGGTATTTGGTTCTGCAAAAATGCGATTAGAGTCGCTAGCAATCCAATAACCACCAGAGGCGGCGACATCACCCATTGACACTACAACTGGTTTTACTTCACGAGTTAATTTCACTTCTCGCTGCATGACTTCGGCTGCGGTAGCGCTACCACCAGGACTATTAATTCGTAATACAACAGCTTTCACATCTTTATCTTGTCGCAGCTTGTTGAAGATTTTCGCAAAGCGATCGCCTCCTACTTGCCCATCTTCTCCTTTACCATCGACAATCTCGCCCTCAGCATAAACAACGGCAATTTGATTTTTGGAGTTACGTTCTACACCCAAAGATTTACCAGAAACTTGTGCGTAGCTATTCAAGCTAATTTGTCGGAATGTCTTGTCTTCTTTATCGCTATTTGTTAATTTTTTCAGGTCAGCGACAACTTCATCGGGGTATTGTACTAGATCGACTAAACCGTTAGTTTTAGCTTGTGTGGCTTCTAGTAAAGACTGATTATCTGCGATCGCTTGCAACTTGTTGGGTTCAATTTTCCGACTTGCGCCTATAGCAGTGCGCCACTCTCCCCAAACATCATCTAACAATTTCTGAGTTTGTTCGCGGTTTTCTGGACTCAACTTGTTGAGAATAAATGGTTCAACGGCTCCCTTAAATTTCCCAACTCGCACGACTTGAACGCCAATGCCATACTTTTGCAATGCTCCCGCTAAAAACATTGGTTGTGAACTCAAACCGTTGACTTCCATCATTCCTAGAGGGTTAAGGACAATGGAATCTGCCACTGAACTAACGTAATATTCCTTTTCACTCCAATCACTGCCGTATGCCACAATCTTTTTTCCCGCAGCGCGAAACTCTTCGAGCGCTTTCCGAATTTCTTTCAGGGAGGCATAGCCGACATTACCAGTTTGGCTTGTGTTCGTTGCATCCAGATAGATTCCGACAATGCGCGGATCGCGCCGCGCCTTTTCCAAAGTTTCCACAACTTTGCGGAGTGCCATTCTATCTCCATCCACACCTGATATTGTGTTTTGAAACAGTTGGTCTGAACTAGGCTCGCCATCAGTAATTTTCATTGACAAGTCAAAAACCAACACTGACTTATTTTTCACATAAGGCCCAGTATCTTTAGAGGAGCTAGCAGCAAAAATCAGCAAGAACAGTCCAGTAGTTCCTAGACCAGCGAAAATAATTAGTCCTAATAAAGTGCCAACTAAACTAGCAAAAGTTTGTTTGATAAAATTACGCATTAGTTATTGGGAATGGGGAATTGGGCATGGGGCATTGACAAAGGACAAATGACTGATGACTAATGACTTACTTAATTTATTCTATGCGCTGTAAACTGCCAGAGTGCTTTAACTGATACAAGGTAGCATTGCCAGTGCAGAATAAGACTGTGGTGATTTCAGCGATTAATACCTCAGCGAGTTCGGCTACTGCTGTCTCTGATATTGCTGCTGCTTGCAAGAAAGGCATTGCTAAACCAGCTATATCTGCTCCCAAAGCGATCGCAGTTGCAACATCCAATCCATGACGTAAACCTCCCGAAGCAATTAAAGGCACATCTTTGGCAATCGCTCTAATAGTTGTAATGCACTCTGCCGTCGGTAAACCCCAATCGGCAAACGTCCTCCCTAAACGACGTTGTAAGGGATTTTCTGCTCGTTCGCTTTCTACTTTTGCCCAAGAAGTACCTCCTGCACCCGCGACATCAATTGCTGCTACCCCAGCGGCAAGAAGTTTTTGGGCGATCGCTGCGGAAATGCCGTTACCAACTTCCTTCGCAATCACTGGTACTGGCAATTTTGAGCATAATATAGAAATCTTGTCAAGCAAACCTCGAAAATTAGTATCACCTTTGGGTTGAATGCACTCTTGTAAAGGGTTAATGTGTAAAATCAAGGCATCAGCTTCTAAAATATCAACTACGCGCAAACATTCATCCAAGCCGTACTTGTAATTAAGTTGCACAGCCCCCAAGTTTGCAAGTAGCAGAACATCAGGAGCATACTTGCGGACAGCAAAAGTATCAGCCACCTGGGGTTTTTCCACCGCTATTCGCTGAGAACCAACACCCATTGCAATTTTGTAGTGTTGTGCGACTTGGGCCAAACGTTGGTTAATCATTGCGGCTTGTTCTGTTCCGCCAGTCATGGAAGAAATTAACAAAGGTGCGTCAAGGTTTTTTCCCAGGAAAGTTGTACTGATATCAATATCGTTGTAATTGAGTTCGGGTAAGCAAGAATGGGTGAAACGATAACGTTCTAATCCATTGGTGATGCGATCGCACTGAACATCTTCTTCTAAGCAGATGCGAATGTGATCGGCTTTGCGATTCTGAGTTTGTGCAGAGATATTGGTAGGGGCGTTCACTGGTGGGTATGGCTAAAAGTATTGGCTTGCGATCGCTATTGTTACATTGTCTGCAATCGTCTTCTTACAACAAAAATATTTATTTTCGCTATTTTTAGTCAGCTTGTACTGTAACCGTAGTGATAATTTTCAGGCGATGTCGCTCAAGATCGGTAAGTTAATCGGCGTAAATAATTATTGTTGGAATAAAGCACGAGGCAGGGAAAAAAGGTTTGAACCTTGTTTACTTTTCTTCACACAGCAGTTTTTATATAAAATATAACAGTAACTAGAAAATGAATCATGCCAGTACTTCGTATCCTTCATTTAGCTGGGTCTGCATACAATGATTTTTACTGTGAATTGTCACGTAATTACGCCCAAAGCTGTATAATAGCTACGGCAAATCCATCGCTCTATGACTTTCTGATTGCATACATCACACCTAATGGTGAATGGCGATTTCCTTCCTCCCTTAGTCTTGAAGATATTGCTGTTGCCAAACCGATGCCTCTGTTAGAGGCCATACAGTTTATAACGGCGCAAAACATTGACGTTATGTTGCCACAAATGTTTTGTCTCCCTGGAATGACTGAGTACCGGGCACTATTCGACCTGCTTAAGATCCCTTACATAGGTAATACTGCGGATGTCATGGCATTAACGGCTCACAAAGCCAAAACCAAAGCAATTGTCGCAGCAGCAGGGGTGAAAGTGCCTTTTGGAGAACTGCTCCGCCAAGGAGACGTTCCGACAATTACACCTCCAGCAGTCATCAAACCCGCAAATGCCGACAACTCTTTAGGTGTGTCCTTAGTCAAAGAAAAGAGTGAATATGACGCTGCTTTGAAGAAAGCATTTGAATTTGCAGATGAAGTGATTGTAGAAACATTCATTGAAGCCGGTCGAGAAGTCAGATGCGGCGCCATTGTCAAAGATGGTGAGCTAATCAGTTTACCGCTTGAAGAGTATCAGATAGATTCCCAAAACAGACCCATCCGCAGCTATACTGACAAATTCAAAATACCCATCGAGGGCGACTTGGCTTCAACTGCTAAAAATTATGTCCCAGGTTGGATTGTAGATATTAATGACCCGATCGCCCAAAAGGTTCAGCAAGAAGTTAAGAAGTGTCATTTGGCTTTGGGCTGTCGCCATTATAGTTTATTTGACTTCCGAATCGACCCACAGGGACAACCTTGGTTTTTAGAAGCTGGGTTGTTTTGTATTTTTGACCACAAAGCGGTGATTTCCTGTACGGCGAACAAAATGGGAATTCCTTTAAATGAGTTATTTATGACGATGATCGAGCAAGCGTTGAGCACGAACTGATGTCCGGGAAATCACCTTTTTAGCTTTCTTCTAACTTGGAAGAAGCTAATAAGCATTTAATGCAACATATTGCTTATTTCCTTTATTTTTATCTAGCGATGCCATTTAATCACTAACTTTCTTTGATTCAATAGCTTATCTAGTCAAGATTTAAATTTATCTACTAATTCGGTACTGGTCATTGAGTATTTGATTGATAAAGATGCTTGCTATTTCAACAATCACCTTGGGAGCTAGTTGAGTACTCGACGTTTTGCGATCGCGCCTCACCTTATACCCTTAATCTCTGACTCGCCATCAGCCACAGGTTCCACTATCATGTCATAACTACAACTATGAGAGAGCAGATTTTTGCAATATTTCAAAACCTGGGCACTCTTGCATTATTGGCGATCGCATTTCCCTTTAACTGCACCCTCGTACTAGCATCGTTGCTGTGGAATTTTTTCAGCCGACTGTTCAGCAAGCAAGTCGTTTTGAACGAGAATCCAAAAAATATTTTGATCGGTGGTGGGAGAATGACCAAAACCCTTCAGCTGGCGCGATCGTTTCACGCTGCTGGGCATCGAGTTATTCTATTCGATCTCCACCAATACTGGTTCAGTGGTTATCGATTTTCCAACTCTGTGGCTGGCTTTTACACAGTTCCTGACTCGCAAGAAGACTTAGAAGGCTATACTCAAGCCGTGCGGGCGATCGCCAAAAAAGAAAATATAGACTTTTTTGTTCCGGTAGGCATTTTTGCAGCCAGCTACTTTGACTTTGAGCGCAAACCAGTATTATCAGGCTATTGCGAGAATTTCCACTTCGATGCTGATACAATGAAGCTACTGGATAACAAGTTTACCTTTGCACAAAAAGCAGCCTCACTCTCGCTATCTGTCGCGAAAACTTTCTTAATTACAGATTCCGAACAAGTTCTGAAATTCGACTTTACCAACGAAAAGCGCAAATATATTCTCAAAAGTATTGTCTATGACTCTGTTTTACGCTTGGATCTGACCAAGCTACCAATGGAGTCTCCCGAAAAAATGGCGCTTCATCTTAAAAGTAAGCCAATTAGTCAAAATAACCCTTGGATATTGCAAGAGTTTATTCCTGGAACAGAATACTGTACTCACAGTACAGTGAGAAATGGGGAATTAACCGTACACTGCTGCTGCAAATCATCTGCTTTTCAAGTCAATTACGAAAACGTTGATTGTCCAGAAATTCAGGAGTGGGTGAGTCATTTTGTCAAAGAATTACAACTGACTGGACAAATTTCTTTTGACTTCATACAAGCAGAAGATAAAACAATTTATGCGATCGAGTGCAACGCTCGCACTCACTCTGCAATTACAATGTATTACAACCATCCCGGTTTAGCAGATGCCTATCTCAATCAACAGCCTCCGGCTGAACCTCTGCAACCCTTGAGTGATAGTAAGCCTACTTATTGGCTTTATCACGAACTTTGGAGACTTAATGAAATTAGATCGTTTAAGCAGTTACAAAAGTGGTTTAAAAATATTTGGCGAGGAAAAGATGCAATATTTGAAGTTAACGATCCACTACCGTTCTTAATGGTACATCACTGGCACATTCCTTTACTATTACTCGATAGTTTGCGCTTCTTAAGAACTTGGGTGAGGATTGATTTTTGCATCGGGAAACTCATACAGTTTGGAGAAGACGTAAAATATAAAACCTTTACTTCTACAACCCCTAAGTAATAATAAGCAAAGTAGTTTGCTTGGTCGCCAACTTTAGAGAATTAATGAAAACGATAATTTGTTGTCTATTATATAATTCATCTGGGTGGACAACATATTGCTTCAAGCGCAAGTAAACTTGCGCTCAAAAGAGTGAGCCAAAAACAAAGAGACGATCGCTTGTTGCAATCCCATCAGCAAAGATTATTCTAGAGTTTGAGCAAGTGTTCGGCGCAAATTTGAGACGGCTTGAGGAGCATATATACGAGTGTAGGAAAGTATTGAAAAGGGCAGGCTAGGATCTGCCTGTCTCCTTAACCTTTTCCTATCTACCAGCCAGTAATTCCACTATTATGTCACAATTATAATTATGAGAAAGCATATTTTTGTAGTGTTCCAAAACTTGGGCACTCTTGTATTACTAGCGATCGCATTTCCCTTTAACTGCATCGTCGTCTTAACATCGCTACTGTGGAGCTTTCTTAAGCAACCATTCAGTAAGTCAACTGTTGTAAACCCCAATTCCAAAAATATCTTAATTGCTGGTGCTAGAATGACTAAAACCCTTCAGCTAGCACGTTCATTTCATGCAGCAGGGCATCGGGTTATTATAATTGACATTGAGAAATTCTGGTCAAGTGGTAATAAATATTCCAACTCTGTTGCAGGCTTTTATACTGTTCCCGATCCAAGCAAAGATTTAGAAGGCTACGTTGAAAGCCTACACGCGATCGCCAAAAAAGAAAAGATCGACTTTTTTATTCCGGTAGCGATTTTTTCCGTCATCCACTACGATCGAGGCAAGCCACCATTACCAGAGTTTTGTGAGTTTTTCCACTTCGATGCTGATGTCACCAAGAGCCTGGATGACAAGTTTGCCTTTGCCGAAACAGCGCGATCGTTCGGTTTATCTGTTCCCAAATCCTTCAAAATTACCGCTCCCGAACAAGTCCTCAACTTCGACTTTTCTCAGGAGAAGCGCAAATACATTCTTAAAAGTATCCCGTACGATCAAATACGTCGCTTGAATCTCACCAAGCTACCTTGCGATACAGAATTACAAACAGCAGCATTTGTCAATAGTCTGCCCATCAGTGAAGAGAATCCCTGGATTATGCAGGAATTCATTCCTGGAAAGGAATACTGCACTCATACTACGGCGCGAGATGGAGAATCAAGAATGTATTGCTGCTGTGAGTCATCCGCCTTTCAAGTCAACTATGAAAACGTTGAGCAGCGAGAAATTATGCAATGGGCGAGTCATTTTACCAAAGAACTGGGAAAAACTGGGCAACTTTCCTTTGACTTCATCCAGGCAGAAGACGGAACTGTTTACGCAATTGAGTGTAATCCCCGGACTCACTCCGCCATTACTATGTTTTACAATCATTCAGGAGTAGCGGATGCCTATCTTGGTAAAGAGCCTCTAGCTGAATCTTTGCAGCCTCTTCCTGATAGTAAGCCAACCTATTGGCTGTACCACGAAGTTTGGCGGCTGAATGAGATTAGATCGTTTAAGCAACTGCAAACCTGGGTAAGAAACATTAGGCGGGGGAAAGAAGCAGTTTTTGAGGTGAGCGATCCCTTACCCTTTTTGATAGTACATCACTGGCAGATTCCGTTACTCATTCTTGATAATTTACGAAGACTCAAAGGTTGGATAAGAATAGACTTTAATATGGGCGAGCTTATAGAGTGATACCAATCCGCATTCTAAAGCGTAATATTGGTAAACTGAAAAATTAGAACGGCAATTGCCAGTAGTGGTTTCTCAGCAGCAGATTTCGTATTAGAATTTGTACCTGCATATAGTCAGCAGCGATATCTACGACGGGCTACGCCTACACAAAGCAATAGGCATCATTCACCGTGAATGATGCCTATTTGTTGCTCATTACGCTGTCTGTGTAGAAGCCGCTTTTGAATCTGCGGTGGATTTTAACCGGGTGATAGTGGCTTTACGAATGCGTAGGCGTAGCCCGCCGCAGGCATCGCTCTTGCGTACTCCACCTGTCATTTCGTATTCCCGGCTGTCTTTGCCATACTTCAACACCACACCACTGACTAAGCGTTCTGAAGTTTCGCCTAAGCGTTCTGAAGTTTCGCGAACGGTCTTTTCAAGGGTTTCAATTTCTGCCTTTGCTGTGTCAAAAGCAGCTGACGGGGCGACGAAATCGGCTGAAAAAGACTTTTCATGCGTAGATCAAAGAGAGAAGAGGGGGGGGGGGGGGGGGCCCCCCCCCCCCCCCCCAAAAAAAAATTTTTTTTTTTTAAAAAAATTATGCTGTGTTTTTTTTGTTTAAATTATTTTTTTTGAATGCCTGTCACTTAAAAAAAACAAAAAAAAA
>NZ_JAVRCK010000014.1:0-86093 GCF_034530815.1 Nostoc sp. DedSLP03 | reverse complement strand
TTAAATTTTCTCCTTTTTATTTTAAAAAAGCTGCTGCGGGGCCTCCCAATTGGGATAAAAAATATTTTTCCTTCTTTTATAAATGTTAGTTGGGGGGTGGCCGCCCCCACCCCCTCTTCTCTGCCTAAAAATAATTATTATTCTTTTACAAATCTTATCGCTTGTTATTTTTGGAATAATTTATTCTTTGGAAGTCCTTGACATGAAACACCAAAAACATAACCCCTCTCCGCGACCGGAAAGGGGTTAATTACTGCTAAAACTCAGCAATCTCTAATAAGCGTCTTGCAACTCGTAGAAATCGGGTGAGACGTAATCTTTCCGCAAAGGCCAACCTACCCAATCTTCCGGCATCAAAAGCCGCTTGAGATTTGGGTGTCCTTCGTAGATAATGCCGAACATATCGTAAGACTCGCGCTCTTGCCAATCTGCGGTCTTCCAAATCCAGTACACAGAAGGCACTACAGGATTTTCCCGTGGTAAGAACACTTTAACTCGAACTTCTTCGGGGCGATCGCTATTATCACCGACTTTAATCAAGTGATACATACTCACTAATTCTTGTCCTGGGCCAAGGTCAATACCACCTTGACACTGGAGATAATTAAACCCATAAGCATAAAGGGCTGTAGCGGTAGGAAGCAAAAAATCTGCCGCTACCTTAATTATCTCTACACCATTTTTGTCTGGTGCTAAAAACTCATGGTCAAAACCATTTTCCGTCAACCATTGGGAAACTTTACCCGCTTGTACCAATGCCTCTTCTTTCGCTGCTGGTACTGGTTTAGATTCTTCTTCAGCCACGGGTTTGTTCCTCCTTTTGCGCCTTTTCTGTCAGCAGTGCAGGTGGTATTGGCATACCTATTGCTTCCGCCAATTCCTTCGGTGGTGCAGAGCGAGTTGCTGACTGCAAATACTTACCAGTTAAGATTTCCTCTACTGGCTTCAGGTTATGAGTCGTGCTGTAATAGCGGTGAGTTTGCTTAATTTTACCCCGCTCTTGCATCGACTCGTTGGAGATTTTCTTCCGCAACTTAATGATTGCATCAATAATTGCTTCGGGACGGGGAGGACAACCAGGTAAGTACACATCTACAGGAATCAGTTTATCGACTCCGCGTACTGCTGTGGGGGAATCAACGCTGAACATCCCGCCAGTAATTGTGCAAGCACCCATCGCAATTACATACTTTGGCTCTGGCATTTGTTCGTAAAGACGCACTAGTTGCGGAGCCATCTTCATCGTGATAGTCCCTGCCGTAATAATTAAATCGGCTTGGCGGGGGCTAGAACGGGGAATTAGCCCAAAACGGTCAAAGTCAAATCGAGAGCCAATTAAGGCTGCAAACTCAATAAAGCAGCAAGCAGTACCAAACAGCAACGGCCACAAACTAGAAAGCCGCGCCCAGTCGTAAAGGTCATCAACCGTCGTCAGAATAACATTTTCTGAAAGGTCTTGAGTGACATTGGTACGCTCAATGGGGTTGATGATTCGTTCTTTACCCTGGGTTGTTAAGTTAGAATTCAAGACCATTCCAAAGCTCCTTTACGCCATGCGTAAACTAAAGCGACTACAAGAATTGCAATAAAGACTAGCGCTTCAATAAAAGCCAATAGCCCCAAACGGTGGAAAGCTACCGCCCAAGGATACAAGAATACAGTCTCCACATCAAAGACGACGAAGACCAGAGCAAACATGTAGTAGCGAATGTTGAACTGAATCCAGGCTCCGCCGATGGGTTCCATGCCAGATTCATAAGTGGTGCGACGTTCTGGGGCGTAACCACTGGGTCGTAGGAGCTTGGAAGCTGAGAGCGCTAAGGCAGGTACTAGGCTACAGATGATGAAGAAACCTAGAAGGTACTCGTAACCGCTGAGGACAAACACAATGAGTATCTACCGCTTATGGAGTATTTTAAGTAGTGAGTTTTGAGTGCTGAGTGCTGAGTGCTGAGTGCTGAGTACTGAGTGCTGAGTAGGGAATCTCACTTCTTTACTCAGAACTTTCGGAACTCGGAACTGTTTTACCCAACGCCCAATCCCTTAACTGCGTAACTTTCTTTTACATTATATCTGTTTGGTTTTTCTGAAATCTGGGAAACAGACGCACTTTAGGTATTTGATTCGCTTTTGCTAGTGATAGAAAAGCCTAACAATTATGTCATAATTTTTAACGTATATTTAAGATTTCTCCTTTGCGAGGCCTTAGCCATGAGCGAACCAGCTGTTGAGACTACGGTGTTAGACCGCTACGAGTGTCGCGCCTGCGGTTATGTTTACGAACCCGAAAAGGGAGACGACAAAGATGATATTGCTTCAGGGACAAGCTTTGCAGAACTGCCCATAAATTGGCGTTGTCCAGTTTGTTCTGCTAAAAAGACTGCTTTTGCCAACATCGGCCCTGCCGGTACTGCATCCGGCTTTAAAGAAAATCTCGGTTATGGTTTGGGTGTTAACAACCTAACGCCAACCCAAAAGAATATCCTAATTTTTGGTGCTTTGGCTCTTGGCTTCTTGTTTTTTATCAGTCTTTACGGCTTACAATGACAGCCTTTAAGCAATTCCAAATAACGCTCTCTACCAGAGGCTTTACACTGCGCTAACAAAATTCAAAATGAAAAAGCCAGGACTTTACAGCATCCTGGCTGCCAACTGCTACCAAAATTTAGAAATAACTAAGAAATACTGATGCATTCAATTGTGAAAGGTTGGCAACGAATATTTGCCTTGTTAATAGTAGTCGTGATGTGCATAGGTTGTAGCCAAGTTCCCTCTGTTAGCTACAACCCTTGGAAAGTCATTTCTGTGCCAACAGACTCAAATTTATTGGATATTGCTTTTACTGATAACCTTGAGCATGGCTACTTAGTCGGTAGCAATGCCACACTATTGGAAACCAATGACGGTGGTAATACCTGGAAACCAATAACACTGCAACTGGATGAGCAAAAGTATCGTTTTGACTCAGTAAGTTTTGTCGGTAAAGAAGGCTGGATTGCCGGAGAGCCTGGACTTTTACTACATACTACCGATGAAGGTGCTTCTTGGTCGCGTATCCCCCTGAGCGAAAAGCTACCAGGTAGTCCGATCGCAGTTAAGGCGCTAGCAAACAATACAGCGGAAATGGCTACTAATGTTGGAGCCATATATAAGACCACAGACGGCGGCAAAAACTGGAAAGCCCAGGTGGAATCAGCAGTGGGTGTGGTGCGTAACTTAGAGCGTTCTGCTGATGGTAAGTATGTTGCTGTTTCCGCTAAGGGTAGTTTTTACTCGACTTGGGAACCAGGCCAAGATGCTTGGGTTCCCCATAACCGCAATAGTTCTCGGCGAGTAGAAAACATGGGCTTTGGTGATAATGGGCAATTGTGGTTGCTCGCTAGAGGAGGTCAAGTTCAGTTTAGTGACCCAACTAAACCTGAAGAATGGCAAGAGGCACAATATCCAGAGTTATCTACCAGTTGGGGTTTACTGGATTTGGCATATCGCACACCCAATGAAATTTGGGTAGGTGGCGGTAGCGGTAATTTGCTACGCAGTGCCGACGGTGGCAAAACCTGGGAAAAAGACCGTGAAGTGGAAGAAGTTGCGGCTAATTTGTACAAGATTGTGTTTTTGGAGCCAGAGCGGGGATTTATAATTGGCGATCGCGGCGCTTTGCTCAAATATCTACCAAACCCTGAAACAACTTCCCCAGAAGCAGCATAATGGGGACTGGGGATTAGGGACTAGGTAAGAGTTTTCTCAATGCCCAGTACCCAGTACCCAATCCCCAATATCTATTTCTGAGAAGAACGTTGCAACTTGTAACTCTTTCTTAACTTTGTAGGATAATAAACTCAATAACACTCTATGTATAAGGTAGGGATCTAAATGTCAGGTACCACTGGAGAACGTCCGTTTTCGGACATCATTACTAGCGTTCGTTACTGGGTAATTCACAGCATCACCATCCCGGCATTATTTATTGCTGGTTGGTTATTTGTCAGCACCGGACTGGCTTATGATGCTTTTGGTACACCCCGTCCCAACGAGTATTTCACACCAGCGCGGCAAGAAGTGCCCATTGTGAAGAACCGTTTTGAAGCTAAAAAACAAGTTGAAGAATTTATTGGAAAGTAGTTTGAGATCATGACTAGCGGAAACAACATCAATCAACCAGTTACCTATCCAATTTTTACCGTTAGATGGCTGGCAGTACATACTTTAGGTGTACCAACTGTATTCTTTTTGGGCGCGATCGCCGCAATGCAATTTATTCAACGTTAGGAGCAATTATGGTAGAAAGATCGCCCAATCCCAATAATCAACCGGTTGAACTAAACCGGACTTCGTTATACCTGGGATTACTACTAATTTTCGTTCTGGGTATTCTGTTTTCCAGTTACTTCTTTAACTAATTAGAAGTACTGTTGTTAATCTTGGTTTATGAACGTGTGTTGATTTGTTGTTAAGGGAGGAGAGAAGCTGTGTCTGGAAGTGGGAGAATTCCCCTGTGGGTCGTCGCTACGATCGCAGGTTTAGGTATAATTACAGTCCTGGGCATTTTCTTTTATGGTGCCTACGCAGGACTCGGTTCTTCGATTTAACATTAGTTAGTTTGAACCGAATACTATAAGTTAGAACTTTCTAGCATTTGTTGAGAAATCAACGTTAAAAAAACCGCCTGTCTCTATGAGATGGGCGGTATTAATTTTGGTCATTTGTCCTTTGTCTTTTGTCTTTTGTCATTTGTTTTTTGCAAATGACTAATGACTAATGACTAATGACTACATCAGTATCAGCTGATATCGCTGATATCGTCGCTTTCAATGTATAAAAACAGAAATGCGAAGACCACACCTGGCAAAATCCAACCAATTATGGGCACGAAGATCGCAGACAAGTACGAAGTACTAGCCAAGACAGTAGGCAAAAAAGATGCTGCCATAGTTAAAGGTTCCTATGAAATCACACTACAATTCAAGATGAGCTTACTGCAAATTCTGCCAAATTTTTGAAATTCTTTCATATTTTTAACACAGGGGAAATTGGGAGATGGGGGACAAGGGGACAAGGGGACAAGAGGGAATTATTAGAACAAGTCTCTTCTTTGTCTTTGCCCTCTTCCTTGTTTACCTTGTCTCTTGTCCATGCCCAATGCCCAATGCCCCTCATACCTGAGTTACATACCCAGGAGTTCATCTAGTTGCAAGCTTGGCAAGTCTGGAGGAATCACGGTTCTTACTATTGTGACTTTGTGACTCTCCTGTTGGGTTGTTAGATCGAGTGCGATCGCTCCTAAGCGAATTTCCAAACAGCCAAAGGGAATGTTTAATTGTGTCATCACTTCCAACTTTTCTGATGCATTAGGAAGTAAATTTGTCAATAAATGAGGCCCATCTAGTAAGCAGCGAGTTTGATAATCTTCAAGCCATAACTTGACAACAACTTGCAGAGGTACTTCCGGCAGTACTACGCGGACTATGACAGACTTGCCAGCAATTAATTCGCCTTCTGGCACATACAAATGTGGAGTTGGCAAAGGCTCAGTGGCTGCTGCAATTAGAGGTAAGGAAGAAGATGAATATAACAGTGATTGCTCCTTTTCTTCAAAGGTGTCACTCTCCTTTGCATCGCCTTCCAGTTCGGTATCTGTATCATCTACAACGATTTCTTGCGCCAACCAAGCTGACGCTATATTTATTTTTATCGGAGGAGGAGGGGGCGGTACTTGTGTTAACAAAGCCGATGAGATTGTTGGTTCTTCTAGTACTTTTTCTATTTCCGTATTTTCTCCAATCCCTAGTTCCATTTCCTGCGCTGTGTCTATATCTTCCCCAAATTTCTCCAGTTCAGGAGCCAATCCTTCGACTTCTGGCCATGTCTCCTGTCCCTTGGGCGTTTCAGCTAAGAGAAGTTGTAAACTGCTCCAATCTTCGTTCAGATTATTCTCCGTGTTGGCATCTAGGTCTAATGGCAAGTTAACATCAACATTCGCATTTTCTGCACTAGGAGGAAGGGGTATCTGCTGTGGTGGAACATAGTTATTGTAATCTTGAGGTTGCAGATCGTTGATAGATTCAGGCAAGGAGTATCCTTGGCTCTGCATCCACTTCCTGAGCAGGGGAGATGAATAAAGATTTCCTGTGGTAATTAATTGTGAATTTTGCTGGGCTTCGACTTCAGCAACAGATTCTTCCTGGAATTGTGAATTTTGCTGGGCTTCGATTTCAGCAACAGATTCTTCCTGAAATTGTGAATTTTGTGGGGCTTCAACCTCAGCAACAGATTCTTCCTGGAATTGTGAATTTTGCGGGGCTTCAACTTCAGCAACAGATTCTTCCTGGAATTGTGCCTCACCTACTCCTAATTCAGGTATATTTTCATCTTCAGCCACAGTTGCGTCTAACTTTGGTAAGTCTTCAGCCGCTTTAACTTCCAATGTATCTGAAAGAACATTATTTTCTACTTTTTCTTCGGCATCATCTGGTAAAGCTTGTAGCCGTTTCAAGTATGGCAAAGTAGTCTCGATTATTGGCATTCGACGTTGCTTGATGACCAACTGCTCCAAATTGATGGTGGCTATAGTAGCATCCTTTTCTACAAGCTCCTTTGGTGTCTGTGGTTCTGCAACAACATCTAAGGGAATGTTGGCATTACTTTGGATAGGGGGCAGTTTCGGTAATTGAGGCAACGAAATACTTGAATTCTTGAGCTTAGATGTCCGCAAGTTAGCTTCTCGCAAAACTTGCAGGTTAATTTGCGGTGGTAAAGGTGTGTTTGGGGATGGATTAACTATCTGAGACTGGTCTATTTTTGGAGTTTTGACCAGATTTAATAGTTTCAAATCGAGTTTAACAGGTGTTTCTGTTTCTGTGAAAGCAGCAGATGAGTCCGATGGTGTTATGAGATCATTTAAAAATATGTTGGATTTTGCTGCGGCTGTGATCGCCAGTAATTCTGTTACATCTGCTGTAATGGTGAAGGACTGGGTGGCTAACGGCATGACTTCACCAGCATCAGCGAATTTCCCATACAAACTGATATCTGCCAAAATTAGCTTAGATTCACAATCAGCAGGAATATCAATTGAGGTATTGATGGTAAAGGGCAACTCCTTATCTGATAAGGGTTGCCGTACTTTGGTCAATATTTTCGAGTTCTTGGGCGATCGCAGTTCAATTTCTACTGCAAGCGCCCGCAAGCTTTTTGAAGATGATGTTTCATCCCAATCTAGATTTGTCTTTTCTTGGAATTCTATGTACCCGTTGATTATAAGAGCTTGTCCCCAACGAGCAATATAATTATCCTGACTTAAAATTAGCAGTAATGGTGGCGGTAGTTGTGTTGCCGAAGAATCTGTAACTTTTTCATCTTGCGGCAGCAGTTCAGAGGTGGGTAAAGCTAAATCTATTAAATTTTGTAAAATCTGCTCTGCCGTCTCTCCTTTGAGCCATACAGGACTTACAGGCCGATCGATAACTATATCTTCATCTTCTTCCGTTTCATCTGAGGCAACAGTGGTAACAAGGTTGCTATCTGTAGTAATTGCCAGTTCTTCAGAAACTGCGATCGCTTGCTCTGGTTCAATTGCAGTTTCTGCTGGGGCATTAGATTCCAAGTTCCCTTCATCTGGTGCAACAGTGAGGTTGCTATCTGTAGTAATTGCCAGTCCTTCAGAAACTGCGATCGCTCGATCTGGCTCAATTGCAGTTTCTGCTGGGGCATTAGATTCCAAGTTCCCTTCATCTGGTGCAACAGTGAGGTTGCTATCTGTAGTAATTGCCAGTCCTTCAGAAACTGCGATCGCTCGATCTGGCTCAATTGCAGTTTCTGCTGGGGCATTAGATTCCAAGTTCTCTTCATCTGGTGCAACATCTGTAGTATTTGCCATTTCTTCAGAAACTGCGATCGCTCGATCTAGCCCAATTTCAGTTTCTGCTGGGGCATTAGATTCCAAGTTTCCTTCATCTGGCCCAACAGTGGTAACAAGGTTGCTATCTGTAGTATTTGCCAATTCTTCAGAAACTGCGATCGCTTTCTCAAACGTAAATAACGTAATTGCAGTTTCTGCTGGGGCATTAGATTCCAAGTTTTCAGAAACAGTATCTACGCCATCGTCGGGTGAACTCGATCCTAAATTTTTCCTCGGCTCTCTCTCTGCTAACAGCGAGAAGACTTGTACTTGCACGCTGTATTGCCAAGATTTACCGAGCAGATCCGACATCAAATCGCCGGAACACCGCAACTCCCAAACTCCCGGTTGGAAGTAGGTAAAAGGAATTACCGCCATTATGCCTTCTGAATTAGTGCGACGCGATCGCTTGAAAATTCGCCGCGTTGGTTGAACTTCCTCGGTTGAAGAGTGAGTTACCCGCACTTCCACGTCTGTATTAAGAAGATTAGAACGAGCCAAAACTCTATACTGCCCTTCCAAAATTTCCAAATTTGGCGATTCTAGGATATGCCACGAGCGAGCGCCTTGTTTCTGTATCAGAAATTGCCAGTGTTCCATTGTAAGTGATGCCCAGACCGACGAGCCGCTGAGTAATATTGTGTATTAACTTGCTTGCAAGTTTACCTCAGTATTTTAGAAATGCCTCACTTAAATGGCTATCAAGTTAACTCAATTTTACTGACTTGACTTCTCACACTTTAACTACTCACCTCAAGGGAATTTCGATAAGTCGCCGTGTTCCTTATGCGTAAAGCTTTTGTTGTTTTCTAAATATTAAGTTTGACAGATCCTAGTGCTAAATTAACAGGGATGCAATGGATATCGTTAGTTATCTTTGCTCAACTTAGTGCAAAAATTTTTGTATTATTTTTTACTAAAATTTCCACTTTGCAATAGACACAACGTACAATAAATTAAAATTCACTTGAGAATTGTTATTGAATCGTAATTACCCACATTTTTGCTACAAAAAGGTAGGATGTGATTCTTAAGTGTCCTCTGCGATCGCCCAAATTAGGCGCAAAGCGAGATTGCAAATCACAACACTTAACCACACAAAACGCATCCAATCTATCTGAAGTGGCTCTTTGAACCGCTACAAAACACGTCTTCCCTTGAGTGAAATGTGGGTTGACAATGAGAATTTACAGGAGGGATTCGATGCTAGTCATTTTAATGGACGAGCAAATCCTTGCCCCTGAGCAAGTTTGCCAGTCTTGTTTACTCGCTGACGGGAGCGGCCAACCTCGTTGGCGTGGGGGTCAACTGCGCTGTGGTCAAGCCATTCGCAAACTTACTCAACAGCAGCCAGACCAATATGAATGTATGATGGGCTTTCGCATCGCCCATATAGAATAGTTGAATTTCTCAGCAAGACCAGCAATTGCGTTATCCTATGCTCAAGTAACTATTAAAATTTAACCACAGGAGAACGCATAATGTCTTGGCGCGGGTCTACAACAGTTTCAGATCGGATTTTTGCTTCCTTGCCTTATTTGCTTCCTCTAATTGAAGTTTTTGTATTTGGTAGATATTTACTATCAGAGTTTCCACCGTTACAACTACTGTTTTTACCGCTTCTGCCATTATTAAGAATTTACTACGGCGTGCGTTATGCAGGAATGATTATTTTCTTTGCTTTATTTTTGCTGGTAGTAAGAAACGAAAAAATTAGTCACTTTATTCGTTTCAACACCATGCAAGCAATCCTTTTGGATATCATTATCTTTTTGTTTAGCATCCTAACTGATGTTGTGGGACTAGTTCCTTCCGGTGGTTTTGCAATCCAAACCCTATCCACAACCATTTTTATCGGCATAGTGGGAGCAGCAGCATATTCAGTCATCCAGTCTGTGAGCGGACGTTATGCAGAAATTCCAGCGATTTCCGATGCAGTGTATATGCAAGTGCGTTAGAAGTTAACGGGACGCTACGGTGTTTTCCAGGCGACCGATACCTTCAATTTCTACGCGGACGCGATCGCCTGGATGCAAAGCACTTACACCCTCCGGCGTACCTGTAAGCACCAAATCACCAGGGAGTAGCGTCATCACCTGACTGATATAGGAAACTAAAACATCGGGGGAAAACACCATCCGATCGATACAGGCAGATTGGACTGGATTAGCATCGTCATTCACAAAAGTCTGCAATCTCGCTCCTGGATTCAATTCCCGCACAATCCAAGGTCCCAAAGGACAGAAAGTATCAAAACCTTTGGCTCGCGTCCACTGACCATCCTGTTTTTGTAAATCCCGCGCTGTTACGTCATTGGCGATGGTGTAGCCCCAAATTTTGGTTTGGGCTACCTCTGGCGTACATTCAAAAGCGTAATCGCCAATCACTAGAGCTAACTCTCCTTCATAGTCAACTCTATGTGACTGGGGAGGATACTTAATTTCTTTTTCAGATGGAATGATCGACGTAGGTGGCTTAAGAAAGATTAATGGCTCAGAAGGTACTGGAGTTCCCATTTCGGCAGCATGATCTGCATAATTCTTACCCACGGCGACAATTTTAGAGGGAGCGCAGGGAGCCAGAATTTGGTAATTTTCTGGTGTCAAAGTTAAATCAGTGGGTTGTCCTTGTAACCAGGGTGGAGCATCTAGCACCTGTACATTCAGGGATAGCTGTAGTAACCCATAGTAAATCTGTCCTTCTGGATTTTGAATTCGCACGTAGCGCTGCGCCATAACCTTGATAAATACCTTTTTTCTGCTTTTTAGTTGCTGTGAGTACCTAGCAATCGTCAGTTAGCTGTTTAGCCAACCGATTGAGCCTTGAGCAAAAAAGCGATCGCTATAAGATGCCCTTTAAAGAAAGATACCCCTTAGCGAAGCTGATAGCTCAATCGATCTTGTGAAAGAAATATCAGGATTGCCTCTCAACCTAGTTTTCATTAGGGACATCCAAAAAATCCAAACTTTGGCGATTTGGCTAATGAAACAAAATTGAAAACTGGTAAGATTATAGTTCCTTGTTGCTTCAGATGTTGATTAATACTGGCATTTTAAACAAAATTTAGGTATAAATTAATATCAGCAGCCACTTTTGTCCATGAGGAAACTGAAAAATATGACTACAAATTACGAAACAATGTACATCCTCCGTCCTGACTTGGGAGAGGAACAGGTAGAGCAAGCAGTTACTAAATATCAGAATTTGCTTCGCGAACAGGGTGCTGAAGAAATCCAAATTCAAAATCGTGGTAAGCGCCGTCTAGCTTACGAAATCAAAAAACACCGGGATGGCATCTACATCCAGTTAAACTACAGCGCGCCTGCAACTGCGATCGCTCCTTTTGAACGCGCTATGCGTCTGAGTGAAGAAGTGATTCGCTATTTGACAATTAAGCAGGACATTGAAGAAGAAAAACCCCCCAAAGAGGAAAAAGAAAAGCCTACTAAAGTAGCTGCACCTGCAACAGTGTAGGGAGGTGAGGGGGATGAGGGAGATGAGGGAGTAGGGGAAGCAGAGGAAGCAGGGGAAGCAGGGGAAGAATTCTTAACTCCTAACTCCTAACTCTTAACTCCCTCTCCTCAATCCCCACTCCCATTCAATAAAATTTTGTCTTTTTCTTTTTTCGTCACTTGTTTGGGAATGCTAAATTAACAAATACTTGCCAAAGGTAGTACTCCCGCAGTTATACCTAAGAGTGGACAAGATTCTGAATGGGAGCTTTAAGCTACTGTGAGCCAATCTGATACACCTAATATTCAAGTTCTCTCGACGGAAGTATCGCAGCTACGCCAGGAGTTGCAACTTCGCGATCAATTAGTGCAACAACTATCTCAAGAACTTTTCCGGCTGGTAAAGGGTAACACTAGTTTTATGCCACAGCAGCCGGAATTTGAGCGCGATCTGACCCAGTTACACGCTTTACAAGAACAACTCCAAGCTGTAGAACAGCAGGTGGCGTTCTACCAAGAGCAAATTACAACTCGTGACTCCGAAATTTATCAATTGCGACAGTCAGTTCAAGAACTTACCGATCGCACTCGGATGTTAGAGCAAGTAGTACAAGAGTTGCCTCAAATTTACCGTCGGAAGTTTGAGGAGCGGATGACGCCAGTGAGAGAAAAGGTAGCAACGCTACAACGGGAAAACCGCCAACTGCAAGCAGAACTGCAAAGTGTGAGTTACCGTTTAGCACTCAAAACTCGCAATGCTAGTCACAGCGGTATTGATTTACCAAATTTTCCCCGCCCAGCATCCGAACAAACTAATATTTCGACTCCCCAGAATGCCTAAAATTATCATGATGGTGGAATATAAGAGGTAAGAAATTGATGCATTAAAACATCTTGGAGGCATCCAAGTAGTAAATCGAGGCAAAAATAACTATAAAGTTAGAAATAACCTAAAAGCTGAGATTCTAACCTTTCTTACCTCCTGCTTCCTTTCACTAGTTACGTCCCATATAAAACAATTATCTTAGAGTAATTGGCACAACCCTGGATTTAAAAGGTTGGGGAGTGTCACAAACAGTTGCATTTGATTTGAGCGATTTTGGCAATTTCTGACTTTACTGCTTTAGGTAGATGACTTCCAATAATGCAATTTATACTACCTAGCTCAAAGATATGAGTTTCCCTCAACATTCTTCTCTAGACAATAAAGAAAATCAGCCTGCTAGCACCAGACTGTTATTTTAAAGAGAATATGAAGAATATGAAAGAATATGAAAAAATGCAAATATTGCTTGACTCCGCCATCCTTCTGTAGGTAGATTTATTAGTTAGTCTGCTAGCATCAGACTGTCATCTTTAACGTTGGTAAAAATATCTTGGTAGGTGGTAAAAATTTCAAACACTGTATCGAGTTGGGTAAGTTCCAAAATCAACCGTACAGGAGCTTGTACGTTGCATAAAACTAAGCGGCAACCACTCTGACGTGCAGCTTTTAAGCCTTTTACTAAAGGAACTAACCCAGAGCTGTCCATAAAGTTAACTTCTGCTAGGTCGATAACCCAGAGTTGATAAGCTTGAGGAACTACTCCAGCCATCTGTTCGCTCAAAGCCTTACCGCCTTGCAAATCTATGCTTCCTTGGGGTTTAAACAAAATCACTTGAAGTTCTTGTGTAAAAGCCATGAATTTAACAGGATAATTGGAACACTTGACAAAAAATTGAAAAAGACATCAATACTTCTTCTCTTTCAACAGTAAAATGACCTTTTACCCAGATATTTGGGCAATTTTAGTCCTACAGTTGAGATAGATTATTTCAGTATTCATGTCGTATAATTTGTGATAACTTTCATCAATATAGGCATAAGCGCCTAACAATTTCGGTATCAACCGTATCTTTTACAAGATTTTCACAATTTAAACGGATATTTATAAATTTTCTATAAAATTTTTAATCTTTTTTTAATAGATTATGAACATGTGGTAGTGATTCCAAAAATTGGATAGTTAATAGTCATAAGTCAATAGTTACCATAGAGTAGAAGTTATGTATTAGTTTGATTGACACCCCACCCAAAAACAAGCAAAAATGTAAAAATATAGTAAAAGTAAAAATTTATAAAGACGGCGGTGTGGAATGTCTTTAGAGCTGATTTCACTAGAAAATATCCAGGAAGTTGCTCATAATTACGGGTATTGGGCAATTTTTTTCGGAATTTTGCTAGAAAATTTAGGCATTCCCCTTCCTGGTGAAACCGTGACCTTAGTAGGCGGGTTTTTAGCTGGCAGCGATGAACTAAATTTCTGGCTGGTTCTCGGTGACGCAATTATGGGTGCTGTCATTGGTGGTACTTGTGGCTATTGGATTGGTAGAGTTAGCGGTTGGGCTTTTCTGGTAAAAGTTGGCAGCATATTTCGGATTTCTGAAGTGCGGCTGCTGAGTATTAAAGATCAATTTAGTCAAAACGCTGCTAAAGGAGTGTTTTTTGGGCGTTTTTTGGCATTGTTACGAGTTTTTGCTGCACCGCTAGCTGGTATAGCTGAAATGCCCTTTAGAAAATTCTTTTTATATAACTTTTTAGGAGCAGTTGCTTGGGCTAGTTTGATGGTGACATTATCTTTTTTTGCTGGCAAAATAGTCTCTTTAGAACAATTGGTTGCTTGGGTGGGTCAATTTGCGATCGCAGCCTTACTAATCCTCGCTGCCTTAATTATTGTGCCCCTATGGCTGGAATCTCGCCAGGTTAAAGGTGCAGCAGAAGAGTAAGTCAAGCATAAACTTAAGTCAGGAGTGAGGAGTCAACAGTAAACTAAAAAGTGAATTTTTTAACTTTTACTTTTGTATTTTGCTTTTTTAACTCCTAACTCCTGTACAGACAAGGGTTAATCGCGTCTCTACTTCTAACCCCTAATCTGCTTTGACCAAATGCGAGTCGGTAGTCCCCAAACGTAGATAAAGCCTTCAGCGGCTTTGTGGTCAAATTTGTCTTCGGCTCCGTAGGTTGCCAAATCGGGAGTATAGAGAGAATTATCGCTCGAACGCCCAACTATCGTAGAGTTGCCCTTGAACAACTTCACTCGCACAGTTCCAGAGACTTGCTTTTGTGTCTTTTGAATAAAGGCATCAAGTGCAACTTTGAGTGGACTGTACCACAAACCGTTGTAAACAATTTGGCTGTAAGTTTCTTCAATCCCACGCTTGTAATGGGTAACGTCTGCCGTTAAGGTCAAGCTTTCTAAATCCCTATGTGCCTGAATTAGCACCAACATTGCGGGTGATTCGTAGATTTCCCGCGATTTGATCCCCACCAGACGGTTTTCAATCATATCGATCCGTCCAATGCCATGATTTCCCACCGCCTGATTGAGTTCTTCAATTAGCTCAACTGGCTTTTTGGCTATACCGTTGAGGGTTGTAGGAATACCACCCTGGAAACCAATTTCGATGTACTGTGGCTCGTTAGGAGTCTGAGCGATCGCTTTGGTCATTTCATAAATTTCTTCTGGTGGCTCAAATGAAGGATCTTCGAGTAAACCAGCTTCAATACTACGACCAAGCAAATTCTTGTCAATACTATAGGGAGAAGATTTTTTAACTGGTGAGGGAATACCAAACTTTTCCCCATAAGCGATCGTTTCCTCACGACTCATTCCCCATTCTCTGGCTGGTGCGAGGATCTTCAGGTTGGGGTTTAAGGCGGTGACAGAGACATCAAAGCGAACCTGATCGTTACCTTTGCCAGTGCAACCGTGAGCGATCGCATCAGCACCATATTTTTCGGCTGTTTCTACTAATATTTTGGCAATCAGTGGACGAGCAAGAGCGGTTCCTAGAGGATAACGATTTTCATAAAGGGCGTTGGCTTGAATCGCTCCAAAGGCGTAATCTTTAACGAAGCTGTCTTTGACATCCGCCACTAGGGATTCACTTGCACCCGATTTCAGAGCTTTTTCTCTGATTGGCTCTAATTCATCTCCCTGACCTAAATCTGCTGCTAGAGTAATCACCTCTTCCACACCCCACTCCTGCTTGAGGTAGGGGATGCAAACTGAGGTATCCACTCCGCCAGAATATGCCAGGACAACCTTTTTGGCGCGACCCATTAATTTCTCCAGTTAGGACAACAAAGAATGAGTCATTATTATATCTAAACTAATCCACGTATATTTTATTCATGCAATAACCTATAGGAGTCAAAATTACGGTTCACTCTCAATACGGTTTGGTTAAGCTCTAAGCAGTATTGAGTAGACCTCTTGCACAAATGAAATGTAAAATTTGCCCACCTTACGGGATCTTGCTACATCCCTCAACCCCTTCTCCCAATTTTGCATGAATAAAAAGTCTAGTTAAAGAAAATTTTCTCACTTTGCTGCGCGTAGCATTGACCGTAGAAGAAGCCCCGATTAGAAATCACAAATGGATTAGGGTGAGTTCACCTAAGTAAACTCACCCTAATTTGTATTTAATATTAACTCAGTTTTGAAATCCTTCTACAGGTTAAGGTTAGAGTATAGAGAAAATCTTACTGAGCTTAGATTGATATATTTAATGAGATTGTCTTACAGTTTGTAACTTTTCGTTCTTGCGCTTGCGTAGAAACATACCACCTACAGCCAGCATACCTAATGTAATACTAGGCTCAGGAACAGACTTAGGGTCAAAACCTGTAAATTTGTCAGTTCCTAGATGGAAAGAATGGTTGTCGCTTTCAAATCCACCACCACCTGTTTGGGTAATGACAATCTTGTTGAAAATATCGTTGCTACTATCTGAGTAGAAGTGAAGGTAGCCATTTCCTTCACCGCCATGCTGTGATGCACGAATTGGAGCAACTGGGTTCACATCCTCAGTTGTAAATGATTTGATTAAATTATCGCCATTGTAGAAGGAAAAAACGTTACCAGAACTAATAGCTCCCCAGTCAATACCGAAATAATTGAGGGAACTTGCAAGGTTAATTGTGACTTTATCGCCGTTGAAAACTGCCAAATACTTCCCATTATTGACTTCACCATTTGCCCCAGCAGGCGCCCATACATCTGACCTCACACTGCTGGTTCCACTGTTATTCTCAAATGAGTATTTAGCAAAACCAGTGGTTGGTGCTTGACCATTATTGAAGTTAACAGTTGTCGTACCGGGAAGTTGAGTAAACTCAGAAAAAGCACCTTGGTCAGTTTCTCCATTAGGACCTGCAATGCCAGTGGTTATTTGAAAGGAAATAGCCTGGGCAGAACCTGCATAGATAAATGAGGAGATTGCAGATAAGGACAGAGCAGCGATACAAGCAATTTTTGTAAGAGACATAATCTTGAAATTCTGTATTTTTAATTGTTGAAAAGTTCGTTTGCGACTTGGATTCATTATGTAGTGTCTTCTAGAAGAAACAATAGGATGAAACTACTGGATTTCTATTTCTTGAAAAATTCCTATATTTAGCCAATAATTTGCCCTATTCTTGAACAGAAATCAGTAGTTTCACTTGCAGAAAAAGTGGATAGTATATCTGTTATTTATCTGAAAGTAAAAAAAATGTAAAGTTAGCCTGTATATATTAAGAATTTGTATCTTCGGATGTTGTCCTGATTAAGGAGCAATTAAGATAACAAACAAAATTGTTTTAAATTATTTGTTTGCTGGTCAATATAAATAGATTAGTGTATTGCTATTGGTTTTGAGATTCTTCCGTCGCTCTATTTACTTTTTCTTCTGTAATCAACTATGCAAACTGAGTGTTTTGACATAGCTATTAACATGAATTAAACTAAACTCTTGCAATCAACAAAAGAATTTCGACCGATGCATTCAACTGAAAAAGCTGTTGTCCCAACTCGCGTTATTGGTTTAATTAGTGGCACATCCGTAGATGGCATAGACGCTGCGTTGGTAGAGATTTCCGGTACAGAATTGGATCTCAAAGTTGAGTTGCTAGCCGGGGCAACATATCCTTATCCAGCCCAACTCAGAGAAAGAATATTAGCAGTTGGTGCAGGCGTTGCCATCTCAATGGCAGAATTAGCGGAAATAGATGATGCGATCGCCCAAGTCTTTGCCCAAGCCGCCCAAAATATTCAAATTGGTCATCAGCGTGCCACTCTCATTGGTTCCCACGGTCAAACGGTTTATCATCGACCACCCAAAGAAGGAGCAGGGGGAGCAGCACTTCGACTACGCTCAGTGACCGGGGAGCAGGGGAGCAGGGGAAGAGAAATGATCGCTACCCACAGGCTAAACCCTAGCTATCCGTTAACAGCACTAGGCAGTCCCTTAGGTTATAGTCTTCAACTAGGGCGAGGTGCATTAATTGCACATCTTACGAACATTACGACTGTGAGCAACTTCCGCGTTGCTGATATTGCTATTGGTGGTCATGGTGCGCCTCTCGTGCCCAGAGTCGATGCTTATTTACTCAGTCATCCCCAGGAGGGGCGTTGTATTCAAAACATTGGTGGTATTGGCAATGTTGCTTATATTCCACCTCGGTATGGAGACTGGCTCTCAAAAATTCGTGGTTGGGATACTGGCCCTGGAAATAGTCTGTTGGATCTAGCAGTGGAGCATTTAAGCGGTGGTGCTAAAACTTATGATGAAGATGGCAATTGGGCAGCAAGTGGTACTCCTTGCTATCAATTAGTAGAACAATGGCTTAACCAAGACTACTTTCATCTACCGCCACCCAAATCCACTGGACGCGAATTATTTGGTGTGACTTACTTGCATCAGTGTTTAAAAAATGCCCAAGCATACCAACTCAATCCTGCTGACATACTGGCAACTCTCACAGAACTTACAGCTGCTTCAATTTTTCATAGTTACCACACTTTTTTGCCAGAAATGCCACAACGAGTACTATTATGTGGTGGTGGTAGTCGCAATCTTTATTTGAAACAAAGGTTACAGTTGTTGTTAGGATCGATACCAGTCTCGGCAACAGATGAAGTCGGCTTGAGTGCAGATTTTAAAGAAGCGATCGCTTTCGCAGTTTTAGCCTACTGGCGACATTTGGGTATTCCTGGCAACTTACCTACAGCCACAGGTGCGCCTCAAGAAGTACTTTTGGGAGAAATTCACCAAGGTCAGTCTTGAGTCAAGAACAATAAACAAGATAAAAAATTTCTTCATTCTTTTCTCGCAACTCATCACTGACAACTTAGCACTGCTATAACTGTAGTTTTGGCGGCACTCGAGCAAGACAGGGAATAAAAGGTGGCTCATACTTTTTTATTGGAACCAGGACGCTGGGCAATGCAAGGAAATTGGCTGGAACGTAATGGTACGCCAATCAGCGTCAAGGGTATGACCTTGGTCGCTTGGAATCGAGATAATTGGTTTACTATGGCCACAAAACTGATTTTCCCAGGTAGCGATCGCTCTGAAATCTCTTTGCAATATAAGGGGCGGTTGCATGATGGAGAGCGTCAGTATACTTTTTTACTACAACATAATATTTTGGGGCAGGTTGAAGGTGAAGGCTGGATTGGTCTGGATACTATCGTACAGCGTTACTGGGTACTAGGCGATCGTCAGCGTCGTAGTGGTTTTGAAACCCTACACCGGATTTCGCAAGATACATATTACCTCAGTAGTGGTATCTTGGCTGGTCATTTTTTAACTAGCACAATGGAAGCTAGCCTAGAGCGTCAGTCAGCTTAAAAGCAGCCCTACCTCACTGCTTTGCTGTTCTTCTAAGCCAAAAACTGCCGTTCAAAGAACTCTGGCAAAGCACTGGTTTACCAACGCCTAATATCTTCTACCCGACTTTAACCACTCATCGTATATTCTTACCGACCTACTGAGTTGTATAGTAAAAAAGAAACGATCAAATTATGGTCAGGATTTTAGTATTTTACCTAACCATGTAGTCAGGAGTTCAGTTTCGTGAATCCTAAAGTCTCCGTTATTATCCCTGCTTACAATACTGAAACTTATATTGGAAAGGCAATAGAGTCAGCCTTAAAGCAAACACTTACTGACATTGAAGTTATCATGGTCGATGATGGCTCAAGTGATAAAACTGTAGAAGTCGCTAAAAGTTTCACCGATCGACGTCTCAAAGTGATAGTTAATCAGCAAAATGTTGGAGCGGCGGCGGCACGTAATCGCGCCTTCAGAGCAGCTCAAGGAGAATGGATTGCTGTACTTGATTCAGATGATTGGTATGCTCCCAAAAGATTAGAAAATCTTGTGTCTCTGGCAAATCAAACAAATGCAGACATGATTGCTGATGATGTTTATTTGATCGAAGACGGTACAACAACTCCTTGGAGTACATTGATTCAAGAAAGTGGAGAACGTATAGATAAAATCTTCCAAATTGATATCGTTTATTTTGTAGAAACTGATGTCTATGGGCAACCAGGGTTGCATCTTGGCTTAAGCAAGCCTCTCTTCAAACGAGAATTCTTGATTAAGAACGGCATCGAGTACGATGAAGAAATTAGAATGGGTCAAGATTTTTGGATTGACATGAAATGCTTAATCAAAGGAGCTAGGTTTTTTATTGAGCCAAAACCTTATTATTTTTACCGTTCACGCCGTGGTTCTCTTGTATATCAAAGCCCATTACCACGTCTAAATCAATACTGCAAAACTACTACTTCTTTCATGCAACAAGATATTGTGAAAAAGAATTCTACTCTAATGCGTGCTCTATCTTATAATCTCTCAGTCTATAAGAAAAATCTAGCTTATCTTCAAGTTTTAGAACCTATAAAACAAAGAAAATGGTTAACAGCATTCACAGAAATCAGGAAATATCCGGGCTTCTTTTATGATTTTATGTCCCGATTTAATGGTATTGTCGAACGTCGAATTCAATACTATGTAATGAATAATAAATCAAGTTTTGATCTATATCCTAATAAACAGAAAAAACGATAAAGTCAGATTTCAAATATTACAATTTACCAATAAGTAATGCTCATTACATAGTAATAATTAGCTTTAAGGTTAAAAAAATTGTTAGGTAATCAGAAAATGTTTTAAAAGTATTGGATGAATATAATTCGTTATTACATAAACTATGTCTACCTTCGTGAACTAATGCGAATTTAAGAGTTTGTTAATCTGTGAAAAATATGTTGCAAGGGCTTGTATATCAAGTTATAAAATTAAACATGGTTTGTTGTCAAATTATTTAATTAGGCAGTTAAAACGTCCAGATATTGCTATGTCAATGGCTTAGTTTTTAGGCAGTCGGCGCGCTCTGCACGCCATTGCTTATGCCAGTTGCGTAAGTCCTGGTGTAGCCAAACTAATGCAGTCTTCTCCCAAGACAAAGCAACCTCTCGTAGAGAAGAGGAAATGCCAAGAGTGATAGCGCATTAGTCAAAATTGGGCAAACTAAAACTACACCACAATTTTTGAATCCACTTGTCCTCCCAAATATTTACAAACTGCTTTTGGAGTCGAATTTTCTATGTCAGACCCCAACATTGGTCGCTTACTCAGCAAACGCTACCAACTCCAAGAGTTAATCGGTACTGGAGCAATGGGTCGGGTTTATCGTGCTAAAGATACATTGTTGGGAGGTGTACCTGTTGCAGTTAAGTTTCTGGCTCTATCAATCCAAAATGAAAAGATGCGATTGCAAGACCGTTTTGAGCGAGAAGCAAAAACCTGTGCTTTACTAGGGCAAAAAAGTATCCATATTGTCCGAGTTATGGACTACGGCGTAGATGACAATAACACCCCGTTCTACGTTATGGAATACTTACAAGGACAAAGCCTGAACAATATTATTCGCAAGCAACGATTACCTTTAGCAAGATTCCTCAGTATGGCGCGTCAACTCAGCCTGGGGTTACAGTGCGCCCATGATGGCATCCCGGTTGATGGCGCTATTTGCCCAATTATCCATCGCGATGTCAAGCCAAGCAATATGCTGGTGATTCAAGATCCCAGTTTTGGAGAATTGGTCAAGGTTCTAGATTTTGGTATTGCTAAGTTATTACAGTCAGATGGCGACCATACAAAATTTTATTTAGGGACATTGGCTTATTCTTCTCCCGAACAGATGGAGGGTAAAGAATTAGATAACCGTGCTGATATTTATAGTTTGGGTGTCATGATGTTTGAGATGCTCACAGGCAAAATGCCACTGGTGGCACCAACTCACTCTTTTGGTGCGTGGTATAAAACACATCACTATCAAAAACCACGTTCTTTTGCTGAGGCTGTGCCTGGATTAGAACTACCAAAAGAAATTGAAAATTTGGTGATGAGTTGTCTAGCTAAAGTAGCACGCGATCGCCCCCAAAGTATTACTGAAATCCTCAGAGTTTTAGCATCTTTAGAAAAGCCTGAGCATACACGCAAAATTCAGCAAGCCAGCCATTCCCTCGTTCCTACTACTACAGCTAGCACTGAGCTTGAACAAAAGACCAAAGCCGATTTGCGGGTATCCTGGTCAAACGATGAAATAGCTCGTGCCATTTCCTGGCCCAAAAATAAACCAATTGCCGATATTGTGTTTCCCCAGTCCATTCATACCAATGGGGAGGTTTTACCAGCTTTGTGGGTGATGCTATCGCAAGAAGAAATTCAAAAACGCTTACTCTGTACCCGCTATAACCAATTTCTGTTCATCTCTATCCCCCATCCCATGCTGCTATGGATTACTGTCATCTACAATCGCAAGCATGGCGCTAAATGGTTGCCTTATTATCTCGATCTCAAAACCAGCCTTGGTCAAGAAATTGCTCGGTTACTACAGCACACAGGTTACTACCGCCTCTTATTCTTTGCACGAGAAGCACCAAATCCCTGTACCCACATCTTACTTTCCAGCGTCGCTTCTGCCCAGCGGCAACGACTGGAAGAGTGGGTCGCAATCAGCAATACGTTGATGTCCTCTGCCGACCCGCAAATTAGTAAAAGTTTACTCAAAAATGAGTACGAAAAGATTAAACCCCAGATTATAACAAAACTGGAAAGTATAGATACAGATTCTCCATACGATCTTTCCAGCTAGGCATAATTTCTTAGTGTTACGTGTTTCATAGGTGGTCGCTCTCAGAATGTAACGTTTTATAAACAAAATATATATAAAGATGTAACTTCTAGTTATATGTATAAAGAGTGAAATCGCTAGCTGCTAAAGCAGTAGTATATAAATTATCTCTGAATCTTCCTCTGCAAATATTCCAGTGGATTGTCAATTTGTGCAGGTGTGATTCTCTCACTAGACGAAACAACAAGAAGTTTAGCTAAAGCAAACAACAGTTTTACCCTGCAATGCTAAAGTTAGTCTAGACTTCATCAGATATGCCGTAGACAATGTTTACTCATTCTTAGTTAATTTCGTGAATTGAACTTTTGCGCCATATTGTGGAATTACTTATCGAAGTTGACGCCCCGGCATCCCCAGCTCTTTTCCTCCTTGGAACCAAGCAAGAGAAGGAGGTCGCCCACTGCGACATTAGAACGACTCTATGCCATAGTGGAACCTGAATCTAAGCCCCACTGGTGCTTCAGAAGCTCTTGATAAGTTGCCTCGCGCACGACCATTTGCTCATAGAGCTTGACTAAAAAATCTTTAGCTTGCTCGTGGCTCATGTTTTGCACTTGAGTAGCAAATGAGCAGATGCTGAATTGCTGTTCCAAGGATAGTTTCATTGGTTGATTCATAATTACTCCGAAAAAACAACGCGTAAAGGTGATATCGCTCACAGAAGTCCAAATGGGATAATATTTGGACTTATATCTGTCCAACATTTGTTCCTCCGTATTACGAAAGATAACAATTGTTTGACAGATTGCCCACATCCAAAGTGTGGACTTTTTTCTGCTTTGATATCTTGCACCTAATCCTACTGATATACCACCCAAGTCAGCTAAACCATATTCCGGAAAATAAGCTCTATTTGGTCTTAGATAGGTATAACTACCTCCCTCATTCCTTCCTGCTTTGCACAAATATCTTTTAAAGAGAATATTTGGTGCTATGTAAAACCCGTCTTAGTCTTTGTGTTTAAAAAGCTTAAGATGCTGTCTCCGCAAGGGTGGAAGAAGCTTCGGAGGAGGGAAATTGTAAGGAGGTTGGGGAATTAATGGTAATAAGCGTGAATTATAGTCGCTTTACCTTATTACGTGCAAGATGTCAATTTACTAATTTATACAAATTTATCCTCTTTAGGTGATTTTAGAGGCTAAAAATATTTGTATCAAATTGTAAAAAGGAAAAATGCTCACGCTGAACAAATTACTGAGTATATTTACCGGATTTGTCGTTTGTCCTTTGTCAGTTGTCCTTTGTCATTTGTTTAAAGTTACTAAATCGACTAATGACCAATGACCAATGACTAATGACTAATGACTATTTTCTTCAAGCGAGACGATGACAACTGTGATGTTATCGTGCCCTCCATGCTCTTTGGCAGCCTCAACAAGAGAGATGGCGGCTTTATCAAGCCAAGGACTATCTTGGAGGCAGTTAGCAATCTTCTGCTCGACTAGTTCTTCTGTAAGACCATCACTACATAAAAGCAAGCGATCGCCAACTTTTACATCTAGTGGTTGCATATCAATTTGATGCAAGTCTTCACGCCCCAAACAACGCGATAATACATGGCGAAAAGGATGTAATCGTGCTTCATCTAAGGTGATGTCACCGATTTTGATTGCTCGTGCTACCCAAGTGTGGTCTTCCGTCACCTGTTCTAAGTGCGACTCGCGGAAGCGATACAGCCGCGAATCGCCAACATGAGCGCACCAAGGCGACTCTGGGGAGCGAAAAATTACTGCTACAACAGTTGTCCCCATATCGGCGCGTTCGGGATGATTTTGCTGATCCTGCAAAATCGCTTCATTGGCACCCCACAAAGCTTGCTCTAGTAATTCTTGAGAAGACTTAGAAGTTTCCCAATTTGCTACCAAATACGCCTGAATTTCTTCAGTAGCAATCCGACTTGCCTCTTCACCTCCGGCATGACCACCCATACCATCGGCAACAACGAAAAATCGTCCTTCTGGGTCGATATAGTAAGCATCCTGATTATTAGAACGAATAAGTCCCGGATCGCTAAAACCCGTGAAATTAAGTTTCATAAATTTTTGCAACAATTAATACATACGATCGTAACGGTCGAGGCGTAAAAGTAATCGGATCGTGATCGCTGAAAGCGCCACTGCAATTAAAGCAGGCAGCAGTGCTAACCATACATAATCCTTAACCACTAAAATGGTAGCTGAAAGCGTGAAACCGCTGATTAACAGAGCATAGCTTATTGAGAGCTGAATACTGCTCTGTCGTCGCAGCAGGCGTTCAGTTTCTATAGACCGAACGCGCAAGCGCATATCTCCCTGCTCTAGCTTCTCTAGTGTATCCTCTAATCTACGTGGTAGACCAAAGGCGGTACTACTTACCTGAGCTGCTTGACGACTTAATTCGTTAAGAAAGCTATTCCCCTCAGAACCATTCATATCGGTCATAAGTTGCATTGCATAGGGTTTGGCAACTTCCATAAAGTTAAACTCTGGATCTAAGCCTTTGCCTACCCCTTCTAAAGTAGAAAAGGCTCGCATCACGAAAGTGAAAGTTGCTGGAAATCTAAATGGCTGATTATAAGCTATTTCGTAAAGGTCGTCACTGATTGCTGCAACTGATTGATTTTCAAAGGGCTTATCCATAAAATGATCCAGCATATACTGGACGGAACGCCGTACTGGGCCCATATCATCAGTTGGGGCGATCGCACCTAAATTTATCAGAGATTGCACAACGCGATCGCCATCTTTTTGAGCAATGCCAAACAGTGTTTCCATCAATCCTTCGCGGATGTTGGACTTAATCCGCCCCATCATGCCGAAATCATAGAATATCAGAGCGCCATTTGCACTGACGGCAATATTACCTGGGTGAGGATCGGCATGGAAAAAGCCACTATTGAGTAATTGTAGTAAGTAGGCTTGAGCGCCTTGACGAGCGATCGCTTTTCGATCTAAACCTGCTGCTTCTAAAGCTTCGTATTGGCTAATTTTAATTCCAGGGAGATATTCCAAAGTCAGAACTCTGGAAGTAGCGTAACGCCAGTATATTCTGGGGACGCTCACCCAATCATAGCCGCGAAAGTTCCGGCGAAAAGTATCGGCGTTACGACCTTCGTTAAGATAATCAATTTCTTCCCAAAGAATGCGACAACATTCTTCGTAAATACCCAACCAATCTCGTCCACGTCCCCATTTGGGATGGTTTTGAAAGTAGCGGGTAATTCCTTTGAGAATTTGTAAATCTATTTCAAATAACTTCTTTAGCCCAGGACGTTGCACCTTAACAACAACTGATTCTCCAGTATGTAGTACAGCTTTGTGTACTTGCCCCAAGCTAGCAGCAGCTAAGGGAATAGGTTCAAAATTATGGAAAAGTTCAGGAATTTTCTTGCCTAGTTCTTTCTCAACGATCGCTTCTACTTGCTCATAACTAAATGCGGGTACTTTGTCTTGTAATTTGGCTAGTTCTTCTACATATTCACCAGGGAATATATCAGCACGGGTAGAAAACAGTTGCCCAACTTTGATGAAAGTTGGCCCTAAATCCAGTAGAGTATTGCGAATCCAGACTGCTTGGGTTTTGCGTCTTGCAGCTTGCTTTGCATCAGTCACACCTCCCGGATAACTCCAAGATTTGTTGTATAGCCAAAGTTTGAACAATAAGGTCAAGACAAAAGACCAAATGTCCACAAAACGCCGTTTGCTAGAGTATTTTTCCCGATTCCAACGGTATGCTTTCTCTGAATAACCTTGTTCCATATACTTTGTTTACCGTTGGTTTGCGATCGAATCACTTGGAAGAAAAGACACTCTGATTCCTAAACTGTTTTTTTTGAAGCGTCATTTGTCCTTTGTCCTTTGTCATTTGTGCATAATTCTTAGACTAATGACCAATGACCAATGACTAATGACTAATGACTAAAATTTATGCAGAAGTTCTACGATAATGTTGCAATTCTGTTCGTAACAGGGCAATTTCAGCTCGTAATTCATCAATCTCTGCTTGCAAATCACCTGAATCAGAACTGGCTTGCCCAGTACCTGGGGTAGGTTGACTGGCATTAGCTGTTTCTGCTGCCCGATTTGCTCGCTCTAAAACTTCTTCTGTAAATTGGCGCAGCTGTTCTCTAGCTTCTGCATCAAATTTGCCCAGATCGCTCAAAGCATCGGTCAAGGCGACCTCTAAACGCTCATTAACTACTTCTGCTACCGCTCTGCCTACGAAAAAGGCTTGTACAAGGGGATTACTCATAAATTTTTGTTACGTTGCACCGCAAGAGAATTATAACTTGCCTGTATGCTTTACGGCTTCTATTGTTGAGGTAGAAATTTACTAGAAATTGACATAAGGCGATCGCTCGCTCGATCCTATTCCAGCAACTCTTGATAATATTGCTCTGATGTACTTGGTAAATAAGTTGTCATTTGCAAAGTTTGTTCCCTCAACTTGAAACCTTGGCTAATGTTAATCTGGCTGAGAAAATCTATATCGTGGGAAATTACCCAAAGCGCTCCTTGGTAATCATTGATACCTACTACTATTTGTTCAACAGTTTCAATATCTAGGTTATTAGTTGGTTCATCGAGAATCAGTAGATCGATTTCTGAGATACTAATCATAGCGATCGCTAATCTTGCTAATTCACCTCCACTCAGTACAGAGGCGCGTTTGTGAACATCATCGTATTTAAACAAAAAGTGTCCTAACTGTTGGCGTAAAAGCTGATAGCTAAGATTGGGATTAGCTACTTGCATATTTTCCAGAATTGTGTATTTACGATTTACCAATTCGTATGTTTGATCGAGATATACAGCTTTCATGACTGGTGCAAGCAAAACCTCACCTGATTCTAAAACCGCCGTTTGGTTTTCCATCCCCAAAATTGCTTTGACCAAACTCGATTTACCAGAACCGTTTGTGCCGATTATGGCTATGCGATCGCCAGAAGAAATATGCAACTGAATATTGTGTAAAAGTACCCTTTCTGATATTTTAAGATTTGCACCTTGAATATCAATTAAGTTTTTGCGCTTTTGGCTTTTTTCTTCTAGTTGGATACTTGTTACTTTTGTGGTTTTCACCTTGGTATCTACAACTTTTTGATTAGCTTTCGCCACTGCGGCTTCATGTTTCTTTTTCGCAGTTCCGGCTGATATTTCAGCTTTTCTTTTCATCGCTCCGGCTGCTGTTCTGTCGATACTACCATCGAGAAACTTAGCACGACCATTGCGCTGAGATTGGGCTGCACGCTGTTGTTCTTGCATAGCAGCACTTTGAGCGCGTTTGAGTTCCTTTCTGGCGGCTTCGTGCGATCGCAATGCTGCCTCTAACTCTATTTCTTTCTGTTCTCGATAGTACGAGAAATTACCGCCATATATTTTCAAGCCAACAGGTGTAAGTTCCCACGTAACTTCTGTTACTTGGTCTAAGAAAAAAGGCTTGTGAGAGACAATTACATAGGCACCTGTGAAATTCAAAAGAAACTGTCTTAAGCTTTCTAATGCTTGCAAATCCATGTGATTAGTTGGCTCATCGAGCAATAACAAGTTTGGCTCTTGAGCTAAACCAATTGCCAAAAACAGTTTAGTAAGTTCTCCACCACTCAAGTTAGCAATTGGTAAAGATAAGTCAACTTTGGTGTGGAATTGTGTTTGCAAAATATCTTCAATCTTCCACCATTCATCAGAGATAGAAATCAAAAAATTAAGTACTGTATCTGCTGTAATTTCTTGCCTGAAAGTGCTGATTTGTGGCAAATAATAGACAATACCATTACAGCAAACTGAACCTGTATATCGGTTAATTTGACCTACAAGTATCTTGAAAAAGGTTGATTTTCCTACCCCGTTGCGACCTACTAAAGCAATGCGATCGCCCGCGTCGATAGTCACATGAACTCTTTGAAACAAAGTTCTATCTACGCTGAGGTCATAGGCTAAATTCTCAGCTAACAATATTGATTTTTTCGGCATTATTCTCAAACCTCAATTTCCAAACTTCCACCCGCGTGTTTCCTAAAATTACGGGTAGATTAGACACAAAAGAATTCAGCCGCAGACACTTGTCAAACGGTTTAATGTAGATACGAGTAATGACAATATTTTTAGTACATGACTATCTGAAGTAACCGTGTCAAACTAGTTGCGTTTATTCTTCGTTGACATTTGTTGCTTTAGTGCAACAGGTGTTTGGTACTACTTCATTTGTGCTATCTCATTGGAGTTGTGATGAGGTCTGATATTGACTACAGTGTAGCACTAAGGTATTTCGGAAAGCGAGGATGCGATCGCTAACTACAACACTGCTAAAATAAATTAATAACTACTTGATGCCGTATTCATTCTATGACCATAGCTCAAGAATTAGATTCTCAAGAAGGCATCTGCCAAGATGTTATATTTCCCCCTGGCGATTTATATAGTGATGAACCTCCCTTGGAAAGCGAACTGCATTTACGGCAAATAATCCTACTTTTAACATGTCTGGAATGGTTGTGGCGAGATAGGAATGATTTCTATGCGGCGGGAAATCTGACTATCTATTACAGTCCACATCAACGCAAATCAGAATACTTCCGAGGGCCAGACTTTTTTGTAGTGTTGGGAACTGAACGTAAAACCCGCAAAAGTTGGGTAGTCTGGGAAGAAGATGGCAAATATCCGAATGTAATTCTAGAAATTTTGTCTGACTCAACAGCGAATACAGATAAAGGTTTAAAAAAAGAAATTTATCAAGATACTTTCCGCACGTTAGATTATTTTTGGTTTGACCCTTATACACAAGAATTTGCGGGATTTCATTTAGTAGATGGAGAATATCAACCTCTACAAGCAAGTGAACAAGGATATTTGTGGAGTCAACAACTAGGGTTATATTTGGGAGTTGATCGGGGATTATTGCGGTTTTATACACAAGATGGTCAACTAGTACCAACACCTGAAGAAATGGTAGAACAAGCAGAACAAAAGGCAGGACAAGCAGAACAAAAGGCAGAACGTTTGGCAGCAAAATTGCGTGAGTTAAATATCGATCCAGATACAATTTAGACCACGGCTAATTCATATAGGATAGTGTTGCGCTAAAAACTCTTCAGCTTCTGTGCGATCTTTAATTACTCCATCTAAGGTAGCAGCAAGCATATCATCTAATATTTGTCGATATTGAGGCCCTGGTTTGTAACCAAGTTTCTTTAAATCATTGCCATTCAGTAGTGGCTGCACATTAGTCCAAACAGTTAAATATTTCCAAATCTGATGTCTAAGCGATCGCGGACTTTGCACAGCGATTAAAATCAGCATTGGTAAATCATACTGTCGCAACAACTGTACTACTTGACTAGGACTTTGACACTTAGGCAAAGATTCTATTACTTCAGTTTGAGCAGAAGCCAAGTTTTGCAAGCGTTGAATGCCATCTTCTTGCAGTTGTAGATTCTTTGCAACTTTCGCCCGATATTGTGGTGTTAGATGGGCAATTAACGTTTCTAAACGCATTTCCCAATGAATCAGGGTTGGTTGGGGGTCAAATCGCCGCAAACAGCTTTCTAACAAACGTAATTTTCGCAAGAGTTCTGCCTCTAGCTTCAGGGTAGGATGGATGCATTGCAATGCCCCTAAGTTTTCAAGTAACTGTAAAGCTGATTTCCAGTAGGTGGCTTCTAGGATGTGTTTTAGTTCTGTTTTCAGTCGAGTTTGCAGGGCTGGAGTTCTGCTATTCTCTTGAGCAGTGCGATCGTAAACACCACTGTTGATGGCATAGCGGATAAACTCTTCAGTTTGCGATTCTATCTCAAATCCGAAGCGCACGGCAAAGCGCACGCCACGAAAAATGCGGGTAGGGTCTTCGATAAAGCTATTGGCGTGTAAAACCCGAATTTGTTTAGCTTGTAAATCTAGTAATCCACCAAAAAAATCGAGTAATTCACCAGCCCGAGGAGAAGTCAGGCGCAAGGCGATCGCATTGATGGTAAAATCTCGACGATACAAGTCTTGACGAATAGAACTCGCCTCAACTTCTGGATTCGCCGCCGGATAAGGATAAAATTCTGTTCTAGCGGTGGCAATATCTACCCATAAAGAATCTAATTCTGGGTGTTTGTGCCACAATAAAGCCGCAGTTTGAAAAGCCCCGTGGATTTCTAAGCGGGCAGCAGGGTAAAGTTGTTGGAGTGCTTTGGCTAATTCCACACCAGCGCCAACATCTGCTGATTTATGAAAGCCATCAACTACAAAATCGATATCTTTAATCATCAAAGTGCCCGATGTTGCCTCAGCTAACAGTAAATCCCGCACCGCACCGCCCACTAGATAAAGATGCCAACCCCGTTTTTCTGCTTCTTGCGATGCTGTAGTGAGTAATTGCCATAGTTCGGGAGCAAGGCGATTTTGCAATTCAGTGCTGAGAGGAATTTTAGATTTTGAATTTTGAATTTTGAATTTTTGTCCCTCTTGGTCTTCATCCCATTCTTGATGTAATTCCCGTAAGACATCAGTACGGGTGACAATGCCCATTAACTGCTCATTTTCC
This sequence comes from Nostoc sp. DedSLP03, assembly GCF_034530815.1. NCBI lineage: Bacteria > Bacillati > Cyanobacteriota > Cyanophyceae > Nostocales > Nostocaceae > Nostoc > Nostoc sp. DedSLP03. The sequence continues at coordinate 55,225 of NZ_JAVRCK010000014.1, read as the reverse complement.
AATACTGGTAAGCGTCCGATATCATAAGTCACCATCACCGACTCAATTTGTGGCAATGTCGTATCTGGTGTAATCGTTTTGAGATTCTTGGTCATGTAGCCCTTAACTGGCGCATGACTAAATCCGTGGTGTAAGGCGATATCAATATCCCGCCGCGAAATAATACCTACTAGTTGCCCTTGACTATCGACTACGAACAAACCAGAGTGTCCGTAGCGTAATAAAATGCGCTGGGCTTCGGCAATTGTCGTTTCAGGCAGAATCGTGCGGACAGGAGAAGACATCAAATCTCTCGCAGTCAGGGGATGGGGAATTTGTGCTTTTATCCCGTCAAGGAGTTGTTTTAATATTGCCTGCGAATCAACTTCTCTTAGATTTAAGGATGCGGCTTGCGAATGACCGCCACCGCCCAAGAGTTGGAATAATAAGTTAAGATTCGTTTTGGGAATTTGCGATCGCCCAATTACCGTTAAGCGTGAATCCTCTTCACCTAAAGGATACTCATTAGCCAGCAGTAGGGCATCAATTTCAGTTAATTCCACAAGTTCCGATGCCAGACTCGACAGCCCCGGCACAAAAGCCTCAGTTTTCAGAGTTACCCAAGCAACCGTATATCCATATAGACTGAGAGATTCTAAACTTTCCAGAGATTTAGTTAATAGCTGCTGCAATTGCAAAGATAATCCGGGGTCGCGGTAGGTGGAAATTACTGATAAACTAGCCCCTTGTTGCATTAACCAAGCCAAAGCTAGGGCATCCCGTGCTGTGGACTGATCGTATGTCAAAGAGCCAGTGTCAACGTGAATACCTAAAGCCATCACAGTTGCTTCGGCAGCAGTCAAGGAAATTTCCTGTTGTTGCAACTGCTCGACGATTAAAGTTGTGGTGGCTCCTACCGAGTCAATATGCGATCGCGTCGCGGGAATATCTGATTCTTGTCCTAAGTGATGGTCATAAACTATAATCTCTTTTACAGTAGGTAAATCTAACCACTGGGCAGCTTTACCCAAGCGATCGCTGTGCTGTGTATCCACCACGGTTAGAGAGCGAATTTTTTCTGGACTCACCGAACGGCGTTCAATCAGTGGATATTCATCCCGATACAATGCTAAAAAATCCCGTACAGTAGGATGAGAGCCGCCAGGTAGTACAATCTTGCTTCCCGATAGTAGGCGCGTCAACCCTACTGCTGCTCCTAATGCGTCAAAATCTGCTGTTGTGTGGCAAAGAATTAAATCCATAGTTAAGAGTCATTGGGCATAGGGCATTGGGCACTTGTACTGACCGAACGCGAACAGCGTTTCGTAGAGAAGCCGTAAAGCCTGCGGCATAGCTTCGCTTAAGGCGCAGCCTCTCTAAGAGTTGTATTGGACATTGGGCATTGGTAACGGACAAATGACTAATGACCAATGACTAATAACAAAAATGTTGCAATTTCTGCTAGCTTAAAAATAATAAGAAAGTGTCAGTGTCGCCCTTTAGGATATTCTATCCTTAGTATTTCGCTGTATTGGGAGAAGCAAAAATGACCATAATATTCCAATTTGCCTTGATAGGTCTAGTAGTGTTGTCTTTTGTCCTCGTTGTGGGCGTTCCGGTTGCTTATGCCACTCCCCAAAACTGGAATGATTCTAAAAAACTGCTCTGGCTAGGTTCTGGGGTCTGGATTGGTTTGGTGTTTTTAGTTGGTTTGTTAAACTTTTTTGTCGTGTAGGCGACGGCTTCGCTCTGGCGCAGGCACATAATATAAGAACTAGAGGGGCAGAAAAGCCAAGGTCAAAGGTTAAGGGAAACAAGGGATTTTTTCTTTTTCCTACTAACTTCATTTTGACCGCGCTTTCCTGCTCCTCTACATTTAAATAAGAAATGTATATTGACCAGAAGTATAGTTGATAAAGAGGCAGTCATGGCAGTTTTCGAGGGAACTTTTACCCAAACGGAGCCTTTGCGGTTTGCAGTGGTGATTGGTCGATTCAATGACCTCGTTACCGGAAAGCTGCTAGAGGGATGTCAAGATTGTTTAAAACGCCACGGTGTAGACCCTAATCCCCAAGGTAATCAGGTGGACTATGTTTGGGTTCCGGGAAGTTTTGAGGTACCTTTAGTAGCTCGCCAATTAGCACTTTCACATCGTTATGATGCTGTAATTTGTCTTGGCGCAGTCATTCGAGGACAAACACCCCATTTTGATTACGTATCCTCAGAGGTTTCTAAAGGCATTGCTGCTGCTAGCTTTCAAACTGGGGTGCCAGTCATTTTTGGCATTTTGACAGTAGATACTATGCAGCAAGCCCTAGAACGGGCAGGCATAAAAGGTAATCATGGCTGGGATTACGCCCTGAATGCTTTAGAAATGGCTAGCCTGATGCGACAACTACGTTCTAACCTAACAGAGCCATATTCTCGTAATAGCCAGTCTTTGCCACCCTCTTTTCCAAGTGCCAGCGTCGGCAATTTAACTGTCGAGTCAGAAGAACTCGGCTAGTCCGTCATTAGTCATTTGTCCTTTGTTATTCACTAATGACCAATGACGAATGACTAATGACCAATCACTAAATTAGGGGGTTGACAATTACAGATAAATCTGAGATATTGGTATTTGGGTGATGATCGCGGGTATAGCTCAGTGGTAGAGCGTCACCTTGCCAAGGTGAATGTCGCGCGTTCGAATCGCGTTACCCGCTTCCAACTAAAACCTCTTGAATTTAACAATTCCAAGAGGTTTAGTGTTTTTAGGGTGCGTTGAAGTGTTCGTAGATTAGCTCTGCACTCTTGTAAACTGCTCCGAATGTGGACAGATCGGTTAAAATTAGCCACAATCTATATAGGACAAACAGTTACACACTACAATAAGTGTTTTAGCAGTTTCTGCTCTGGAAACGCCTGTAAACTCCAAGGCATAGAGATTGGAGATAATCCCGATCTAACCTTGATAACTGATTGTAATATATCGTGACCCAAAGGTAAATTAGCGGGTTTGTTGATGCGTGTTGTTTACGAGCCTAGCCTTCCCAAAGGATTGGCTTTCGGAGTGGTCGCCACCTATGCTTAAAATTGTATCAGGTGTGTCAGCATAATAAATCCCCAAAAACGCAACCACATTACCTTGAAAGCGACAGATGAAGAGAAGGAAATTTTTAAACAAGATCGCCAGCTACGGGGAAAGATTAAAAATAGATAACTCCGTACTGACTTGGCAATTAGTAGGATACTTAAAGTTAGCTGCATCTACTGTTGGTAATCAAGGCAATGTTTGCATCACCTTTTTATGTATATAAAGACAGAAGCCTCTAAGGTGTTTACCAAGGCATTATATTCTCGTAGTTCGTGTAAAACACGCTCAAGTTATTAGAACGCTTGTGCAATCTCAAAAACCCGAAAAAATCGATTTCAATACCGAATACCCCTGTCCCTGTCGTCGCCGGGGTCAGTTAATTCCGATTACGCTGACAGAAGCATTTGGTTGCGATCGCTGTCAGCAAATCTTTGTTGTAGAAGATAATGGTCATGTCCTAGAACAGCTTTCCACCACCTATCCCTACAAACGGGCTTGGCGTTGGATGGGAAATAGTTGGCATGTTGTCCATCCCCGCCTGGGAGAAAGCTATTTGCCTATAGCGCTGGGGATTATTTTCGTGCTAGTGATTATATGGCTGCCATTAGCACTGCGATTGGCAAATGGTTCCAGCATCATTGCTTGGGCAATGGTGGCGGTGCTATTGGCTATCTTACCAGCACTAATGGTCTGGCTTACCTACAGACGTTAACTCAATGACTGTTGAATTGGATGACCACCCCGAACCGATTACTAGTGCCCAACGAGCCTATCATGCTTCCCTAAAGCTGGCGCTCACAAAGGGAGCAGACCGGAGTCGTGCAGTATTGGCAATGGCTAAGGCGATTGAGCGCTCATTTGACGACATTCTAGAAGCCAATACCTTGGATTTAGAAGCCAGTCGGGAAATGGCAGTGCCTGAGCTGATATTGGACTGGCTGAAGCTGACTCCCACAAGGCTAGAGATGACAGTAGACATTTTACAACGGTTGGGGGAATTATCAGATCCGCTGCGACGCGTCAGAACCGCTGATTATCAACTAGAAGATTCCCAAAGTTACACTCAGTTAATGCCCTTGGGAGTGATTGGATTTATTTATGAAGCCTTTCCCGATTTAGGAGCGATCGCAGCCGGTTTTTGTATCAAAACTGGTAATTGTATAATTCTCAAAGGCAGCACCGAAGCTAGCCATTCTAACGCGGTCATCGCTGAGGTACTGCAAAATGCAATCGCAGAAGTTGGTCTAGCTCCGGGCTGTCTAGAAATGATTACAGCAGAACATGGGGCTTCAGTTCGCGATCTTGTTACCCAAGACCAGTACGTGAATTTAGTTATTCCTTACGGACGTTCTAGCTTAGTGCAGCAGGTAGTCCGACAGGCAACTTGCCCAGTTTTAAAGTCGGCGATGGGTAACTGTTACCTTTATTGGTCGCCCAATAGCAGCTTAGAAATGGTACGCTGGATGATTCTTAATAGTCATCAAAGTGAACCCGATGGAGTTAACGCCATTGAAAAAGTACTAATTCATCGTCAAGCCTTGCCATCATCTTTAGCTGTCTTGTGGAACAGCTTGATGGAAAAAGGCTTTGAAATTAAAGGAGATGCAGAACTAGTCCAAGCCTTTCCTCAGTTGCAGCTGGTGAAGGAAGGCGAATGGGGAAACCCTTATTTAACGAGGACAGTAGCTTTTAAACTGGTGGATAGCTTAGAGAGTGCGATCGCTTGGATTAATGAATACAGCAGTGGTCATGCCGACTCCATTGTTACTGAATCCTACCAGGAAAGTCGGCAGTTTGCCTTGGGAGTGAACAGTGCCTCTACCTACATCAACACTTCCCCGCGTTTTTCCCGCAACCCTTCGCGGGGAGATTCAGTATTTCTCGGCATGTCTAATCAAAAAGGTCATCGTCGGGGATTTATCAGCCTGGAAACCTTGACCACCGTTAAGCACATTGTTCAGGGAAATGGCAGGTTTTAAATAATTCGTAATCTATACAGTGTAATTGGGAATTTTGAAGTAAAACTATGTGAAATCACCGTGAAAAATTAAATTCCCCACACCTCAACGGTGCTGTCTCCACTCCAAACAAATAGTCTCTGTCCATCTGAGCTAATTGCAAGACCAGTAATTGACGATAAATGACTTGTGAGACTACAAAGTTCATGTCCTGTCCGAATATTCCACACTTTGATAATTCCATTTTCTCGACTACCACTAAGTAAAAAACGTCGATCGCGGCTGACAGTAATTACAGGCATATACCCTGAAAGACTTAAGGTGCAAATTACTTGTTGGGTTTGCCAATCCCATATTTCATAGTTTTGGTCAAAGCCTTGTTCTTCAGTCACTAATATTTGCGAATTTGAGTAAATGGGATAACGGCGATGAATATTTTCGGGGATAAAAATAGAAGGTGTTTTCTTTTGTTCATTAACATCCCAAAATGTTAGTTCATAGCCATCACGAGTACTTACAAAAGTTTGACCATCTGGGCTAAAAGAAACTCTCCAAAATTCCTCAGACTGGATATTTGTACTGAAAATCTTCTGCTCTATTTTTAAATCCCACACCTCAACCAAATCAAGACAATACCAAAGTCCTAAAATGCGATTATTAGGTACGAGCGCGATTTGATCGAATTCCTTGGTTGCTTCTGGCTGGAATGTGCATATTACTTGTTGTGTTTGCATATTCCACATTTGAATTATGTTTTTATAATTACAAGTAACTAAGGTTTGCAACTCTTGGCTTATATCTACACAAGCTATCCTGCGAACTTCATCGGTATACCTTTCAATAGTAAAAAGATACTCAAAAAATAAATAGGGGTTGTATGCCTGTAATGCCAGTTTAGCTCTTGGCTCTGCACTTTCTTGAAGTAGCCAATAAGCTGCTTCTTGAACATCAACTTCTGAGTTCTGTAAAGCTTGAATAATCAAGTCTAAGCCAGCTTCCCCATATTCAAAAGCATCTAGAAGAGCATCAATTTTTTGTTCAAATTTTCCATAAGCTAGCAATTGCTTAACTATTTCAACCTCTCCCAAAATTGTATTGTTAACTGTCATAAATTATTTATTATTTGGGTGGTGGGTTTAAATTCCCCACAAATTCTCCCAGTGCTAATTCCCTAATTCAAATTTAAATTTAACAAAATCTTAATTTCTACTTGATCCTGGGTTGATAGGTTCCTTGTGTTTGGTTGAGCAGCAATTAGGAAACAAGTCAAATCAAGCCATTATTTGTGCTTTTGGCAATTGACCCTCCTGAATGCCAACTGTATTTACATCTGGGAAGGGGTGAATATGGAACTTATGGATGGTACACGCCTGCTAGCAAATCGGTGCAAACGGCGGAATTTTTTGTTGGGTGCAGGATTTTTAACGGGGTTAACAATAGCTAGCCAATGGCATCCGGTATTGGCTAACTCAAGGTTTTCTAGCTATCCGTTCAGTCTTGGTGTTGCCTCTGGCGATCCTTTACCGGATGGTGTTGTTATCTGGACACGACTGGCTCCAAATCCACTCTCTGGAGGTGGAATGCCACTGGTAAATGTTCCAGTGCGGTGGCAAGTCGCCCTCGATGAAAACATGAAACAGATTGTGCGGCAAGGAACAGTACTAGCGACACCAGAATTAGCACACTCAGTCCACGTTGATGTCCGGGGGTTAGACCCTAACCGTTGGTACTGGTATCAATTTCAAGCGGGTATGGAGGTTAGCCCCATTGGACGGACTCGCACAGCACCAGCATTTTATAGCTATACCCAACAACTGAACTTTGCTTTTGTCTCCTGTCAAGATTGGCAAAATGGCTACTATACGGCTTATCGGTACTTGGCTGAGGAAAATCTCGACCTTGTGGTTCATTTGGGTGATTACATCTACGAATACGGGCCACAGTCTGGTGGGCCACGCCAGCATAATAGTCCAGAAATCATTACTCTTAAAGACTATCGCGATCGCCACGCCCTCTACAAAACTGACCCAAATCTTCAAGCTGCTCATGCGGCTTTTCCCTGGATTGTCACTTGGGACGATCATGAAGTTGACAACAACTACGCCAACTTAATCTCAGAAGACAACCAAACTCAAGAGGCTTTTAGAAAACGGCGAGCTAATGCTTACCAAGCTTACTACGAACACATGCCCCTACGTCAGTCTTCATTACCCAAGGGCCCAGACGCGTTGCTTTATCGGCGGTTAACTTTCGGTAATTTAGCTGAGTTCAACGTCTTAGACACCAGGCAGTATCGCACTAACCAACCTTGTGATGATGGACTTAAGCCTCGCTGTCCCCAAGCTTTTGATATAAATGCTACCATGACCGGCTCAAAGCAAGAACAGTGGCTACGAAAAGGGTTAGACCAATCGCGATCGCGCTGGAATGTGATTGCTCAACAGACCATGCTAGCCGAGTACAATTTCAATAGTAGTGCAGGTGCCGATGTCTTCAATTTGGATCAGTGGGACGGTTACGTGGCTGCGCGTAATCGGCTTTTGAGTTTTCTCAACCAGCGCCAACCCTCTAATCCAGTGGTAATTACTGGAGATATTCATTCTAGTTGGGTACACGACCTAAAGCTTGACTTTAATAACCCAAACTCGCCGACGGTAGGCACTGAGTTTGTAGGAACTTCAATCACCTCTGACTTTCCCACCTCATTTATCGCTCCATCTCAAGCTGCCCTAACTAATAATCCCCATACTAAGTTCTTTGACGGTGCTTACCGAGGATACGTCCGCTGTAACCTGACTCCAAAACGCTGGCAAAGCGACTATCGTGTTGTATCAAGCATCGTTGATATGAATGCCTCAGTCAAAACCCTAGCTTCCTTTGTAGTCCAGAACGGAAAACCAGGGGCACTTCTAAGTTAAGCAAATCTCACAAGTAATCAAACAAACCCTCCGAATAGAATCTGGGGGGTTTCAATATAGTATTAAATATAATTTCGACTATTAGAATATCTGAATTCGGAGTTTGTTATCCCACATTTTGCGGATGTTCCGATAGAGTAATCCTATCTGAGTTACTAAAACTGCAAAAGGCTTAAAAAGCTAGAGAATATGGGAAACTCAAAAGGCGTGTAGACTATATTAAGTAGGAAGCGATCGCCTGTTAAAGGTTATACTAAATCAATTTTACTATAGAGTTATTTTGGCATTTATTTGCAATACTTAACTTATTTATAATTAACAAAAGTAAACATAGATTAAAAATAATAACTAACATCATAATTTATTAAGTTCATTAGACTAAGTTAAGAGTATGCTGAATAGTTGAAGTCTAGTTGAAAGTTTAAGTAACTAAGTGCAAATAAACTTAAATATTTGTTTAGTTTTTTATCCTTTGTCATTTATTTGAGTGTTAAATACTAAGAAATAAAGTTTATTTGTATCAACTTACTAACTAGGCTGTCAAACAAGGTGGTGAAAATCTGACCAGAGCCAAGTACCAACAGCGAAAACAAAAGTAAACTTCACAAAAATTACGTAAAATGATCAGAAGAATTTTGCTGGCTGTATCGGGATTGGGACACGCAGAGGAAATGCTCAAAACCCTGAAAGAAATCCCTTCAATTCAATCTGCAAAAGTTACAATTTTGCATGTTGTTCAAGCACAAAGAACTGCTACTACCATGACAGCTAAATGGGAAAATGGTGGTAAAATTCTGGCGAATGCCATTCAAACCTTGAACTTAGATCCTAGCCAAGTTTCTTCAATTTTGCGTGAAGGCGACCCTAAAGATGTGGTTTGCCAGGTCGCTGATGAAATCGATGCTGACTTGATTATTATGGGTTCACGCGGACTGAAACGGCTGCAATCGATTTTATCGAACTCAGTCAGTCAGTATGTTTTCCAGCTATCTTCTCGCCCCATGTTGCTGGTAAAAGATGACATTTATGTTAAAAGAATTAAGCGCATTATGGTGGCAATAGACAATTCTGATTCAGCAAAAAATTGCTTGAAATTGGCATTATTTTTACTGCGAGATATTCCAGGCGGCGAGTTAATTTTAGCAAATATTAGTACAGATTTTGGGGGTAAAAAATCGGAAATAACCCAGGTTAACCCAGCTAAAAATCCAGTTTTAGCAGCCGCTGTTGCAGAAGCTGAAAAACAAGGCATTCAATCTCGTTCTTATATCAGCAGTGGCAAACCTGGTGAAGAAATTTGCCGATTGGCAGAAGAGTTGAATATAGACTTATTATTGCTCGGTTCTCCAGATCGTCGTCCATCGATCGCTAAGAGTTTTGTTGATATAGATCGGCTCATCGGATCTTCTTTGTCTGACTATGTTCGAGTCAATGCCACTTGTCCAGTATTGTTAGCGCGGACAATCGCTTAAAGTAAACAGTGCTGAGTATAATAATTGTTGTCATAAAATAGTAAAGAAGTAAGATTTTTCTTGTCTTTACTATTGGGCACTCAGCACAGGCTACGCTAACAGCACTAAATGGATAGTTGATAAATAAAAACCCCTACACTATTAGCGCAAGGGTTATTTATTTTATACACAAACTCTTAACTATCTTTTCCACCTTCGCGGCTAGCAGTTTGGATGTACAGAATTAGTAAAAACACAGCGGGGACTAGTACGAACAAAATGCTCGCTATGAACCCCAGGTCATTAACTTGCATGGCAAGAAAGCCTCTCTTAAATTTCCAGTCAACAACATTAGGATAGCATTATCGATGACAGAGTTATACCAATTCAAAATTCAAAACTTGTACTGAGCTTGTCGAAGTATTCAAAATGTCCGCGTAGCGTCTGGTAGAGAGGAAACTCAATTTTGGTAAGTATTTTGACTACTGACTGGATACATGACAGATTTGAGAACTTAAGGCTTCGTGACTACGCTGACTGAGCCATTCACTAAAGTTTGACAGGCAAGGCGGTAATTTTCTGGCTTTTTCTTGAATTTCCGGTTTTCTACATCTGTGCGGGGGGAAAGATTTTCTAGTCCTTCCACTATCTCCACAACACAAGTACCACACTGACCATAACCACCACAATTGGTCATCTTGCCAATCAATGTATATATGTCAATGCCATTTTGTATCGCCTTAAGCCGGAGATTAGCACCATCTGCTGCCACTACTTCTTTATTTTCTTTAACGAATTTGATATTACCCATAACTGATTCCTCCTTGACTGTAAGCTTGGCTTTCAAGGCTTTATATTGACATAGCTTGATTAATATCTTATTTATTATAATAATTCATTGCAAAATATTAATAAATATTAATTTTCTCAAACCCGAGGCTGCAAAAAAATAGGACAGGTAGTCTACCTGTCCTATAAATTGAACAATAGATTAACTTATCTAAATCCCACAGCTGCTTGCCAAACAAAAGCAAGCAACAAGAAGAATACAGGGATAACTGGGAGAACGTCTACCAAAGGATCGAAGATTTGGTAAGCTTCTGGCAGTTTTGCTAATAAAAGTGCTGCTTCCATGTTTGTTTAAATCCACCTATCCAACACAGCTTTCATAATTGAGAAGTATCTTAACATGGTTTGGTCATTGGTCATTGGTCATTGGTCATTAATCCTCTGCTCTTTGACTCTCTATTTCTCATCTTTGCTTTCTTCGGTGAGCCAGTGACCAAATTCTGCGACAAAGCGATCGCTTAATATTGCTTCTCTAATATGCTGTGTAAAGCGAACTAGTTCGGTGATGTTGTGAATACTCAACAAGGTATAAGCTAAAATTTCTTGCGATCGCACCAAATGAGATATGTAAGCACGGCTAAAATTTTGACAAGTGTAGCACGGGCAAGTTTCATCTAATGGCGTAAAATCTTCACGAAACTTAGCATTTTTTAAATTCCAGCGTCCGCCTTGAACTATCGCTGTACCATGTCTTGCCCAGCGGGTGGGAATGACGCAATCAAATAAGTCTATACCAGATGCGATCGCGATCGCCATTTCCCGATAAGTACCCACACCCATCAAGTAACGCGGCTTTTCGGGAGGTAGAAGCGGTGCTGTCACTTTGACAATCTCAGCCATCAATTCTGGCGGTTCTCCCACACTCACGCCACCAATGGCATATCCGGGCAAATCTAACTTAGCCAAAGCTTCCGCCGCACGGCAACGCAAATCCAAATACACCCCCCCTTGCACAATTCCAAACAACGCCTGATCGCTGCGTTGATGAGCTGTTATACAGCGTTCTAACCAGCGATAAGTGCGCTCAGTTGCAGTTTCAACCTCTTGGCGAGTCGCTGGGTAAGGCGGACACTCATCAAAGGCCATAATCACATCAGCCCCCAAAGTATTTTGAATCTGAATGGATAGCTCTGGGGTTAAGTTAATAATTTGTCCATCATGGGGCGAGCGAAAAGTTACGCCTTCTTCAGTAATTTTTCGCATCTCGCTTAAGCTAAAGACCTGAAACCCACCCGAATCTGTGAGCATTGGGCCGTTCCAACCCATAAATTTATGCAAACCACCACCCCCAGCCACGATCGCTTCTCCTGGTTGTAGGTGAAGATGATAAGTATTAGATAAGATCATTTGCGCCCCAGTATCTCGTAGCTGAGATGGAGTAATAGTTTTGACATTTGCCAGCGTTCCTACTGGCATAAATCTGGGGGTTTCTACAAGACCGTGAGGGGTGAAAAACACTCCTGCTCTAGCTTTTGTCTGACTACAGCAAGCAAGACATTGAAAAGAAAAATTCGCACTCATGCCATTTGGAATTTTAGATTTTAAATTTTGGATTGTGAAACACTAATCGATAAAGAGTTTCAAAAATCCATAACTAGTACAACGCAGCAGAAATAAACCTACCATTTCATTACAGCCAGAAAGCCCAAAATTCAAGCATGAGTGACTTTTGGCTTTTGCCTTACGGTACTAGCAGCCATAAAACCAAATGGTATTAGGGCAAAATTAATAATATTTGGCTAAATTATGGACAAACACCAAGATTGGTAGTTGAGTTTTAGCGAACACTTAAGTATTCATTACTAACCTAGTTACCAACTTTACGAGTATATACTCTAAATAATTGTTATTTAGAAAGAATCAGAACAGTCATCGTCAATTTCTGCATCCCACTTGGCTGAGAGTACTTGTTCCATCATTGCTTCTATAGCGCTGACATTGAAGTTTCGCTCTCGTCGCTCTTGTAAAGGTGTCGATCGGGGAATTAACCGCAGACACAATCCTTCTTGCATCAAATCGAAGTAGGTTTCTTGTTGCGACGACTGTTTTAGTTCTAAATAATCAAAACTACAAACATTCAGATATAGGGCGCGGTTAGCCACTAAGGTAGACCTTTGCGGATTGGCAAAAACTTCCATCACATCCCCTTCACCCTCGCTCAGTACCTTATCTTCTTGGGTGTAGATGTAGTGGACTCGACCTAAATCTGCCAGCAATCGCCGGATGTCGAGCTTATTCACAATGATGCCCGTGTTAATAATGCACGGAGCTGGTATCCTGGTGTCGGGTAGATGATGGCTCATAGGAAAATTGCGATTGAGCTAAGGAGAGCAACAACATAGCTAAACTGTCATAATTGAATAGCTTGTTTACTCCCTACATTTAAAAAAATATCAATTTTATGGGGCAATCGTCTAATAATTTGGAGTAAGTTTTTAGTTAACGAATACAAAACACAAATTTTGCTCCTTGATGGAATTTTAATTTCCTAAGTTACTCGTTTTTGTATAAAAAAATACTCAAAACTATTTGTTTACCACTTAGACCAGCATAACAAAATTTTCAACGAGAATGTTTAATAGAAGTAAATCTTATTTAAAGTTTTAAAGTCTACTGATGTCGGTTCTACCGAAATTATGACTATTATCCAGCAATTTACCAAAAATTAATGTAATTCAGATGACGAAACAGCAACAGTGGTGGAAAAAGCTGCTGTTAAAGCTGGCAGCTAGTATTATATTTTACACAATTATTCCATTACCGTATTTAAATGGATTGGACTTTCGGGGAGTAGCACGTCTTGCTTCGCTTGTCGGGGTGATGATTGGGGGCATTTTAGGGTTGCTAGATACGGGGATGAATTATATTGGTATGCCCGTGTTAACTCGTAGTGCCTTGGTAGTAAGTGTTTGGATTGCCATAACTGGAGGATTGCACTTAGATGGGGCAATGGATACTGCCGATGGTTTAGCAGTAGGCGACCGAGATCGGCGACTGGAGGTAATGGCAGATAGTGCTACAGGAGCCTTTGGAGCAATGGCTGCGATCGCCTTGGTGCTACTGAAAATAACAGCTTTGACGGATATGCCAGAAAACCGTTGGTTATTGCTGATGGCTGCTTGTGGCTGGGGACGTTGGGGACAACAACTAGCGATCGCCCGATATCCTTATTTGAAAGCAACTGGTAAAGGCGCGCTTCACAAACAAGCCATTCGTTCTTACCAAGATTTGTTACCAGGATTGTTGTTGTTATTTAGTTTGAGTGGTTTACTTTGGCTAATAGATAACCAGCAGCTATTTCTCGCACTAACAATCATAGTTGTTGGAAGTGCGATCGCCACTTTAACTGGTGCATGGTTCAACCATAAACTAGGCGGACACACTGGAGATACCTACGGCGCAGTCGTTGAGTGGACTGAAGCCTTATTTCTCTGCGTACTGACCGTTTTTTGACAAATGGGGAGCAGAGAGCAAAAAGGGGACAAAGAAGGACAAGGGGGAATTGTTAAGTAAATCTCTCCCTTGTCTCCCTTGTCTCCCTTGTCTCCCTTGTCTCTTCTCCATGCCCAATGACAAATGACAAATGACAAATGACAAATGACTACTTTATTTAATCGGTTGCAACTTTGTCACTTTCAGTTTAAAAGCCCCAACTCCAGTTTCCCCAAAAGACCGGACACGAATAACATAATTCCCTGTTTCTACGATGCGAGTAAAGAGTAAGGAATTGCTACTACCATCAGGGCCATCATCATTTTCTGCCAAAGTCGAACCATCAGGTGCCAGCAGTGTGATGATACTGTCAAAGTTTTCCGATGACAGGTCAACTGCTAAATTATCGCCCTTCTGTAACTTCACAGTGTAATCACGGGCAAACCCACCTTGACCTGTGGGAATATCTTTGTCTGAAAGGCGATCGTCAATTTCAGTACTGTTAGATAAAGGAATTGGACTATACAATTTATTTTGAGCAAAAGCTGCACTAGTACTAATGCTTATTGCCAGCAATGTGGCAGGAATGATGATGAGTTGTTTTAAACCTGCCGCAAAAACTTTATTCATACATTTCAAGCAATTTTTCTACAAAAATAGGGTAATTAGGTCAATTTATGTACTTATCTGCCAAAGTTAGACTATTAACTCTTGATTTATCCATCTTTGACCGCAGTAGCTACAGCAACTAATCCTAAGACCACAATTCCATACTGACGAAGTGTTTGCACAGCAGACCTGGCAGTAGCACCAGTAGTATAAATGTCGTCTACTAACAGCACTGGGACATTTGGAGGACGATGGCGAAATTCTTGCCCAATATCAAAAGCTTGGTTCAAGTTTTTTTCTCGTTTAGATACCGACAAACCAAACTGCGCTTCAGTTTCTCGCACTCTTGCTAAACCGTTTAGTTTCAATTTTAATCCAGTTATTTCGCAGAAACTTTCTGCTATCAGTGCGGCTTGATTGTATTTACGTTGTTTTTGTTTACTAGCGTGAAGTGGGATAGGAACTACTACAGGCTGGCTATCTCGCTTCGGTGAATTTAACAACCATGCTTCCCCTAACCATTGACCCAAAGGACGAGCTATTTGGGGTTGATTTTCATATTTCATCGCTGCGATCGCTCGTTTCACTGGGCCACCATATTCCCCCCAGCCAAACACTGGTATAGGCTCTTGCCATAGAGAAATCGGGTCTTTACGTTGACATTTTTGCAGTTGTTTGGTGCAGTTATGACAGAATTCTTGGGAAGTTGCGCGTTGACATAGAGGGCAATGGGATTGGAGAAAAAGATTGAGTAAGCCTGTGAGATTTTTAATCCAAGCGTGCATTTAGAATTGTCCTTTGTCATTTGTCATTTATCCTTTGTCATTTGTCCTTTGTCCATTGTCCATTGTCCTTTGTTTTTAGCTAATGACTAATGACTAATGACTAATGACTAATGACTATTGACCAATGACTTAACATAAACGCGATCGCACCTTGTTGTTTCCACTCCTGTTGCTGGAGTGTAGCCATTGCTTTCATACAGCTTGACTGCTTCCACCAAAACACTGGCGGTTTCAATCCAAATTTGTTGAAAACCACGCTTTACGATCGCTGCTTCTAGCTGTTGTAACAAATATTTCCCTAATCCTAAACCCCTGATGCTGGGTAAAAGATACATTTTGCGGATTTCTACAGCTTTTTCACCTCGGTGTATGGGGTAGTATGCGCCAGTACCTACTAACTGACTTTGGTGTTCAATTACCCAAAACTCTCCCCCAGTAGCTAAATAACATTCCTCGACTTGCAGCACATCTTGGTCAGCACCCTTGGGTTCCCAACCCAGACCGTATTCTGATAATACATAACTGATGACTTCGGCGGCTCTTGTGCGATCGCTTTTCACCCAATCACGAATTAAAAAATCTTGATAATAGTTTTTCATTACCATTTGCTGGTCAAGTTTACCCAGAAAAATTTTCCGCATCTATATCCCAATTTACTCAGCAAATAGCAATTCTTGCAGAGTTCATTTCCAGCTGTAATCTCAAGGCGTGAATTATGTCCACAAATTCGGGAATTAATTCAGTCACGTTCCCAGGTGATTATTCAGGGAGATGGTATCGATCGGCAAGTGCAGAACCTAGCAATTTCACTTCTGCTGCAATTTAAAAGCACTTCTTGCAAAGTAGTTTCCTTTCCTAAATTCTAAATTAGATAATGATTCTGAAAGTTAGATTTATTTAAAAGTTTAAAAGCTATTTACAATATTGAAGCGAAATACCAATTGGCATTCATTTTTGGTGACAAGGGCTGACTTTTCACAGTATTTGGAAAATTTTGATATTAAACAATCGCTTGCAACAGAATTTAAGAAATAAGAGGGGTAAAGGGAAAAAGGTTAATAAGAGTCTCCCATTATTAGAGAAGCAATAGCTTTTTACTCTTTCCTTTGTCCCTTACCGTTCCTGATAAATAACTGATGATACACTTCCTGTTCCTTCCTGCCTTCTTGTATTAAGGCAATGTTGCTTCAGAAATGCTCAAAGTTTTGTTGTCGTCGGCTTTCGAGGACTCATTTCCTGGAACGGATGCAGTTATCTCCCCAATGGCGCTGTCGTTTGTTCCGGTACCAGGACGCAAGGCACTTAAAGCAGTCTTAATCACAACAGCTGTAGGTACTGCCACAATTACACCCAACAGTCCGCCAATTCTTGCCCCTGTTAAGACCGAAATTAAAATCCAAACTGGATTTAAACCAGTAAAACTGCCTAAAATTCGCGGGGCAATTAAATTTTCGAGAATTTGCTGTACAATTACCGCTGCGATCAACACTCTCACACCCATTGAAAAATCTTGCAACGCTACCAACAGTGTAGTCAGGGCGATGCCTACAGAACCGCCAAAGGGAACGAGAGCCATCAGGCCAATAGTTAGTCCGAATAACAATCCAAAGGGCACTTTCAGCCACAAAAAGGTAGGAATAAGGGCTGAAGCCATACAGGTAGATAAAATCAACTGGGTGATGAAGAAATTTTGAAAGCTGAGGCGGACTGTTTTAGAGAAAGGCTCGCGAAATTTATTAGGTAGCCACTCCACTAAACTTTCCCAGAGTTCACCCCCATGCTGTAAAAGATAAAAAGTCAAAACCATCGTCAAAAGAATATCTAGCAGACTAGTAACTGTCAGTACAGCCAGATTTAAAACTTGTCCAGCGATCGCTTGTAATTGTCCTTTGACGCGATCGTTGATTTGCACCACTAAAGCATCGAGGTTAATCGGTATGCCAAAAGTCTCAGCTTTTCCGTTTAAGATCATTAACTGAGAGCGTCCAGAGTCGATTAACTCTGGCAAACGCGCCACAAGTTGTTGAGCTTGGGTAAGAGCCAAGGGAAAAAGTGTCACACCCAATGCCAATAAAATCGATAAAGCCAAGAGAAATACTAAAATAGCAACTTGCTCTCGCCTAGCACCATGATGCTCCATCCAGCTCACGGGGTAGTTGAGCAGAAATGCCAGCACTGAGGCTCCGACTAAAATGACTATGAGAGAATGGAAATAATTGAAAAATACCGAAATTGCCCAACCATTGAGAACTAGCAGCGGAGCGAATAGCGCGATCGCCCCGATTCGCGCTATTGGAGTAAATGTTTGCCACCAGTCGAGTAGCTTACGTGTCTGCATTTTGAGCTGATTGCGGAATAGAACTAAATGAAATTTTTCTTTACAGCTTATTATCTCTAACTATATGAGTCTTATTCATCCTTCTAGTTTAGGAGTTAGACTAACCCCAATGAAGAATTTTGAACCAAAAGAGAATGGGGAGCAGGGGAGCAGGGGAGCAGGGGAGCGGGGGAGCGGGGGAGTAGGGGAGCAGGGGGAGAATAATAATGCCCTATCCCCAATGCCTAAAACACAGTTGCTTTTACATTTAGTTCCGATCGTCGGCTTTTTTCCATCTTTGTGGACGCTCTATCGAGGCCAGGGTAATCGGGAACAACTTGCTATTAGTCGTCTGTCTATTACTTTGGCACTTACTTGGCTGTTGAGTTATCTATTATTAGCCACCGGGGCAGCAACTTCAGATTTTTTTCCGCTACGTCTATTTATCCTCAATAGCTTTCTTACGTCAGGTTACTTTTTAGTAAGTATTTGGTTGATTTTGCGCCTAATGCAGGGCAAATCTAGTCGTTTACCAGGGTTTAGTAGTTTAGCTGAACGAGTGCTTGGCAAGTATTTATCTTAATTTTTTAAAGCGATAAATTGTCGGTGTTTTTACTGAATTTTGGAAAATTTCTGGCAGATTTATTTATATATCTAGTCAAATCCAGTTTATTATTGCCATACTTCAGTAAAACATCTCCAGGTTGTCCCAAAAAAAGAATAAATGCTGCTATAAGTGTTGTGGTTGACACTACATTAAAAAAGTTAGCACCGATAATTAAGAGTTAGCTATTATGGGTTGATTTGTTTAGGTGTTTTTAGTCTGCAAAATTACTGAATTTGATTAGTGAGTAAGTGTGAGGAAGTCTGTGACCATTCAAAGAAGTTCGGCGGAAGAAAACCAGTCGGGAAAAGCCTCAAAGTCCAATAAAAAAATTCCCCAAAGCTCGACATCAGGACGGTGGCTGTGGTTTTGGGTAGGTATGGGTGGTATTGCGATGGTATCTGCAACTGCGGGGGCACTTTTAGCAGTGTCTTTGACGAGTACGCCTTTGCAACAAGCGCAGCTAACTCCAAAGGATGAGGCGGCCTTTGATAGCGATCGCATTTCTGGAGGTGTGCTGCGATTTTCAGAATTAACTCGTCCAGTGAATCTTTTGGTGATGGGGATGAGCGTACTTCCCCCAGATATCCAAAACCCTCCTGAAGATACCAAAAATCTCAAATATCTGCCCCAAGTCAACTCTTTTGATGGTCTTTCTGATGTGATGCTCTTGGTCAAATTCGATCCAGAGACGAAAAAAATAAATATGCTCTCCATTCCCAGAGATACCCGCACGGAAATAGAGGGGTATGGAGTGAAAAAAATTAATGCTGCCAATGTTGACGGTGGGCCAGCTTTGACTGCCAGAACTGTCAGTAATCTCTTAGGAGGAGCAGGAATCGATCGCTATATCCGAATTAATGTTTTGGGAGTTGCCAAGCTGATTGATGCTTTGGGTGGCGTGACTGTCTACGTCCCTAAAGATATGAAATACCAAGATGATTCTCAGCATTTGTACATCAATTTGAAGGCGGGTAAGCAGCATCTCAATGGCGATCAGGCATTACAATTGCTGCGTTTTCGCCATGACGAACTCGGTGATATTGGTCGGATTCAGCGCCAGCAAATGGTCATCCGCGCTTTGATGGAGCAAACACTCAACCCGGCTACTGTTGCTCAATTACCGAAAGTTCTTGATGTCGTGAAAGACCATATTGATACTAACTTGACGGTTGAAGAGTTAGTGGCACTAATGGGTTTTGGGGTGCGGACAAATCGCTCTAATATGCAAATGTTAATGCTGCCAGGTCGCTTTAGCGAAAAGAATGAATTTGATGCTAGCTATTGGTTGCCCAACAAAGATGGGATTGCGAAACTGATGGCTCAACACTTTGGTGTGGAGTCAGAACAGGAACAGCTGGCAACTACAACTAACCCCCGCTCTTTGCGTGTAGCAATTCAAGATAGTACAGGTGGCGATCGCTCTAACCTGGAACCGTTAATTAGAGCCTTGGAAAAATCTGGATATCGCAATATCTATGTGGCCAAGGCATGGGGTGAACCTCTAGATGTAACTCATATTGTCGCCCAACAGGGGGATGGTGACAGTGCCGAATCAATTCGCACCACTTTGGGATTTGGAGAAGTGCGGGTGGAAAGCACTGGCAACCTTGCATCGGATATCAGTATCCAAGTAGGTAAAGATTGGTTAGAACAAAAATCTATTTTGGAGAAGTCGTTGACACCCTAAAGGATACATCTGCTGATACTGAATTTATTACCTGGCTCAGTTCTTGGAGTTTAGCTGCTGCTACACCATTGGTTAATAATTCTTCTGCTTTAGCTAAACCTCCTGCCATATCTGAACAAATACCACTGCGCCATAGATAAAATCCGCTATTCCACAAGGCTGTTTGCATCAATTCACCTGGTTTACCTGCCAAAACCTCTTGAATATCCGCCACCAGTTCTTCAGTAGTTCCAAGGGGTACGTTCTTGGTAGTAAAGCCGTAATCGCGCGGTACGAGGTGCAATCGTTCTACCTCTTGGGGTGCTACGGATGAAGATAAACTGATGATTGCAGTGCGATCGCGCGGTAAGTCGCAACTACCTTCCAATCCTTTAATTAATGTAAATTTTGTCACTCTTCGCAGTCCTAAAGCTATCTGAAACATCCCTTCTGTCGGTGGATGAACAAACCCAGAAATTACGTGAGAATCGCCAGCATAAGGACACCAAATTAGCTCCATTGTCGCCAACGGCGGACGTTTGCCAAGTTGGTCGCGGTACTCCCAAATACTTGTAGTTAAGGGAAAATGCTGAGGTAGATAAATAAAGCCGATTCTCGTTTGCTCAAACACTTGTTGAGTTTGTGCTAGGGGTAAAGTAGTCCAATCGACTCCTAAACCCTGCCAAATATCGATCAGGGGTAAACCGTACTTTGTTGGTAGGCGATCGCCACCATGCATTACCACTGGTTGTCCCACTGCGGCGAGTAGTAAAGCTGTGACGGGACTAATAGGTGCCGTGCGTGTCCTACCATCATAAGGGATGCCAAGAGCGATCGCTGGTCGCCCAGAGGCTATGGGTTGCAGTTTTGGCCCCAGTTCCTCATAAGCATCCAACATTCCGGCTAACTCTTCTCCCGTAGGACGCTTGATTCGGTGAGCAATCAAAAAGGCTCCAATTTGGGCTGGTGTCGCTTCACCCAGCAGCATCATTTTAGTAGCGGTGGCTGCTTCAATACGAGTTAAATTCTTAGATGTGTGGTTTCCGCTGCCTACTTTTTGCAGAAATTCCCGAAATACATTGCTCATTTTTCCTTTGTCCTCTGTCCATCGTCATTTGTCCATTGTGCTTTGTCTTTGGGGATAACCGAAAATGACTAATGGCCGAATTTTAGATTTAAGAAGGTAAAAATGAGTCGTCAACAACAGAGTTTACTAAATTATTTAGCTCAGAAGTTTGTCTATCTTTAACAAAGGGCTTAAACTTCTTGTTAAGCCCCAAGTCTTGTTAACTAAAAGTTATAAAATCAGCTTTCTACTACACAACATATACAGTGAAATTAACTAGATTATCCTGACCAAATCGCAGTGAATCACCGTTAAGTAGTCGATACTGCATACCGGGAGTCAAAGGATTGTTGTTTAAATAAATACCATTTGTACTCATATCAACAATCATGTAAGAATTTTGCGACCAGTCCCAATCGACTCGCGCGTGACGACGAGAGACTATTCCCTCACTGGGAATGCCGGTCAAGTCAATTTCTGGCGGCGCTATTCCTGGACTCTGACTGCGGCGACCAATATAACCTCCTTCTCCAATGAGGTGAAATTCTCTGCCAGTGCTATGAATCAGCTTTAAAGCTGGCGCTCTTTGAGGCGGGGGGGTATAAACAGGCGGCGTTGGTTGATAGGAAACTCGTGGCTGATAGACTGTTGAATAATCAATCGGGGCTTGTTGGGGAGCTTGGTAGTTAGGTTGGTCTGTAGGCGGTCGTTGATACTGAACAGGTGGTTGACTAGGTTGTTGTTGAATAGGTGGAGGTTGACTAGGTGTTTGTGGTGTAGAAGAAACTACATTACCCACCGGGGTGGAACACCAGGGACAAACCTTAGCATTGTTAGGCAAGGCGCGGTTAAAATATTCGCAACTAGGATTAGGGCACCGATTTGCAGGCATAAGACTTTATATCATCAGGCATAGGTTGTAAAGCTACAAGACCTACTTTACTAAGTAAACACTGACCCTGACGAGTAGTTAGCATCTGGGCAAATGTAGAACCACCACGCAGGAGGTTGCTGTCTTTAGGGTACACTACAAAAATAGGGTATCCCAGAGGGTAGCTTTGGAAAGTTGTGACATCAACATAATAATCATCATGTTGACACAAATCATCTGAGGGATTAATTGAGCGCCGATCGCGTTTTTGAAACAGAGGTTGAATAGCAGACTTTTTAGCATCGGCGATCGCTAGAGGATAGCCAGTACACTGACTCGAAGTTTTACTGATAATCCCAAAACTGATAATACCAGTAGTTCGCCCATCTAAAGTTTCACTGCGTATCAGGTTTTGAGTTTTTGTTGTATCAAGCTTAGTAACTTTCGCTGCAAATAAAGCTTCGTCTTGAGGATCATTTTGCAGAACTATTTGTTGAAATTTACTGATTGCTTCCGGTTCGGTTGGGGCAAAAGGTTTCACAGGCAGATTTGGAAGTTTAGGATTAATCTGCTGCCAATTAGTAATTTTACCTGTGTAAATTTGACGCAATTGCTCAAGATTGATTTGCCCCCCAAGAGCATTGGCAAGATTTGAATCTCTTTTATTAAATGCGACAAAAACAAGTAACCCATCATAGGCTATTGCTTTTTTCGCAAGTTTATCTGTAATGTTGTCCGCCAAACTAGTAATGGCAAAATCTTTTTTGTTTGTTTGAACTTCTTCGATACTTTTAATCGGATTATTTCTATTTGATGACAAAACAGATTTATAGTCAAATGTTGCTGTTGCATCTGGCTTTGGTCTGGTCAATAAATCTCCTAAACGACTGTTGTCTACTAATTGCGTTAAAACAAAACTCCATGTACTATCTTTTTCTCCTGTATAAGTAAATTGTCCAGAAGGAACGTTGGGGACTTCGGAAAAATTCCGCACAAGTCTAGACCATTGGATATATTGATTAGGATTATCTGTTTTCCTACCCCAAAGCCAATACCAAATTCCCCCACTAAGTAGTAATAAAAATAGGATTATTAGTAAAATTAAGGGCGTTGGCAAAGGCTTTTTTAGTTCTTGAGAACCTGGCGAACGCACTGAACTTGAACTTTTAGCACGATCTTCTGGAGGAAGTTCTAGTAGTGCTTTACGAGCCGCTTCTGCACTTTCAAAAGGAGTTTCCAGCCCAATTAAACGATAAATAAACTGTTTTAAATTGCTATCGGTATCCGGCCATTGTTGATTATCTCTAGGGTCGAGAGGCTGGTTAGATGAAAAATTAGTTGTCCGCCCTACCCATAAATAAAAGGCTAACAATCCTAATGATTCTAAATCTTGATCGGGTCTGGCGGCAGCA
Organism: Nostoc sp. DedSLP03; assembly: GCF_034530815.1. Taxonomy (NCBI): domain Bacteria; kingdom Bacillati; phylum Cyanobacteriota; class Cyanophyceae; order Nostocales; family Nostocaceae; genus Nostoc; species Nostoc sp. DedSLP03. The sequence continues at coordinate 32,229 of NZ_JAVRCK010000014.1, read as the reverse complement.
GGTTGAGGAATAATCGGGGGAATAAATAAGTTTTCCCAGATAGCTAAATCACAAAAGTATATAGAAAACTTTTGATGATTTTCTACTTTAATTAAAATACTATCTAAATTGATATTGCCGTGAGTGATACCTAGTTGTGTTTGATTGGAGGGAAAACGCAGCTTTTGAGTGTGGAGAAACTGGAGAGTTTGTAAACCTTGATTTAGTACCTCACGCACCTCAAGAGATGTCATTGCTCCCTTTTCTATGAGATATTTACCTAAAGTTTGGGATGATTCTATGCCTTGAGTAATAAGATAGCAGCGTTCTCCTTTTTCATCTGCGATCGCTTCTTTGGTTTCCACCAGACGGAAGTTTTGAATTCGACTATCGGCTAAACTTATCCCACCCACCCGTTTAAAAGTCTCTTTCCGCTTTTGAGTCTCACTTTCATTAAAAGAACGATTAGGGAGCAAGTATTCTTTGATGATTACAGGTTGTTTGTCTTTAAGTTGAACACCTGAATATAAGCGGCCTAAACCGCGCACACCGACAAAACTAGTTATTTGATAAGTTCCCTGACTTCCTTTAATCTCACCCTCCTGTGGTAAAGTTGCCGGAAAACCACATTCCAAGCAAAACTTAGCACCCTTGATTTGCTGCGCCGTTTGGAAAGGGCGATCGCAATTTAAGGGAGAATTGTACGAGCAGGGGTATTCTTGATAAAAAGATTCAAATGAAGCCATATCCAAAAAGTTTCGTGAATTGCGCCGACTACTTCCGTCGCGCTCAAGCGTGAACTAATCCTAACTTGAGGGCAGTTACAATCGCTTGAGTCCGGCTAGTAACCTTTAATTTTTCAAAAATACTGGTGAGATGCGCTTTAACAGTAGCAACTGTTACATATAAGTGTTTAGCGATTTCTTCATTAGAAGCACCTTGAGTTAACCAGTATAAAACCTCTTGCTCTCTTTCGGTTAAATGCACCTCATGACATGCTTTTACACAAGAATCTGAATAAGCCTGAAAAAACCGGAAAAATCGACTAGCAACTTCTGAAGGTAGATAAATTTCTGACCTAGTTACGGTATCAATAGCTTCACATAATTGGGTTGCTACACGATTTTTAAACACATAACCTGCGGCTCCTCCCTGCATTGCTCTAAAAATCCAGTCGTCTTCTTGATGAGCCGACAATACTAAAACTTTGCCACTGTAAGCAGCTTCTTTAAGACGTGCCAGAACTGTAATTCCATCACATCCTTTCAATTGCATATCCAGCAAAATTAAATCTGGACAGTTCTGAGTTGTGAACTTTAAAACCTGCTCAACAGAATCTGCATCACCAATAACTTCTACAGGTAACGCAGAATTAATACTATAAAAATTTAGGAGAGTACGTAACCCTTGACGAAATCTTTCTTCATCATCTACGAGTAAAACTGAAAGTTTATTATTATCATTAGTCATATCTTTAATTACGAATTACGAATTACGTTAGCGCAGCGATAGCGAGTCTGCTTACCCTTAAAGGAAAGCAAGCTACGCGCAGCGTCTCGTAGAGAGCGTCATTACGAATTATTTATCCACTCCTTGGTCGAGGTAAAATCATCGAAAATTGTGCCCCACTTTCTGATAAAATTTGTGCCCAGATACTTCCTTGATGATCCAAAATAATTTTTTTAGCAATAGTTAAACCCAGTCCTGTACCTCCTTTACGTCGGGAATAAAATGGAGTAAATATTTTTTGTAAGTCTTCTTGAGACAATCCTGGCCCTAGATCGGAGATTTTAATTAAAACTTCATCTTGAAAAATTTGCCAGCTACAGGTAATAGTTCCTGAATGAGGGCTGAAATGAACGGCATTACTGAGGATATTATCAAAAACTTGTTTCATTTGTAATTTGTCTATCTTCAGTATTGTCGATGTATCGGGAATTAATATTTTAAGTTTTTTCTGATTAATTAGAGGTTGTAAATTTTTGATACTTTCAACCACTAAACTTCTTAAATCTTGAAGTGTTACTCTTAATTTTGCACTTTGACCGCAATCAATCAATTCATTTAAATTAGTATCTAAATCTTGTATACTTTCGCCGATGATTGTTGCTTGCTCTTGCCAAGGGCTATCCTCTAAACCTAAGCATAAATTATGTGCATACAATCCTATAAGTCCTAAAGAGTTACGCAATTGATGACCGACCCTATGTAAGATATCTTCTAAAAGTTGAATTTCAGTTTTTTGTCTGCCATAGTCCAAGGAAATACCTACATACTTACTCAGCAGCATAGCAGAGCGTTTTACATATAGTTGTAAACTCGACGAGAGAGGTTCATGAGTAATGATTTGAATATATTCAGTTTTCTGATTTCTATAGGATATGGGGCAAATGTAAGAAATAGATGAAAAGTCCTTAAGCTGAAATTCCTGTAAAGTCAAAACAGGCGGAAAATCTGTAAGCCATGCTTCCGAACGCAAATAAGCTAAAGTTTTTGGGGAAAAAGGAACTTGGTCTTGACCATAATTTATCACCTCTTGATTAGCTCTTAATAATGAATCATGATAGACAATTCGAGCGAAAAAAATTGGATACTGACTAGTTAACTGCTCAGACTCAAGCTGACAAAAGCTTTGGATGTCTGAGGAACTCAAATAATTAGAGCCATTGTCTAGTTTTTGTACAGAAAAGCCTAGTGTCATAGCTTCACTCGCTTTTTGCAACTAAATGTTTTTACTCTTCTGCTGACCAGTATAAAATTATGCAGTCTCAGGAATGTTTATTTTTTTGTTAAGTTCTCTTTTGAGATAATTCATAGAAATAATTATTAAGGTTTGTATTCACACGTGTATTATCAAGCTAACTTTGCTGTGTAAACAAGTTTGTAGTAAAAACTTTAGTCCTAATGTTAAGCACTGAAATGCTTACTACGTACCCAAGCTTTCGTTAGCTTAATGGACTACTTGGGATGTCTTTTCAGCCATTAGTGTCAAGTTAAGATGAAATCACTGGGGTCAACTAGTATAGCTAGGGACACTTCGGCAAGCTCAGTGCATCGCTGGGGACTCGATGAAAAGTCTTTTTGTGTTTAGGTTTTATCCTCCTCAATTTAAAATTGAACAAAAATAATAAACGCTCGCCCGAATTCAACAAACGCTCGCCCGAATTCAACAAACGCTCGCCCGAATTCGACGAACATACCTTTGACATTTGGGCTTCTGCCTTAACTTGACCGAAAAAGGCAGAGGGTAGGAGGCAGGAGGCAGAAGGAAAGAATATGTTTTTCCTCTACCAAAAAGGTTACAAGCTCCTCTCTTACAAAGTTCTGATGCCTGCGGCGGACTACAGATTAATCTACAAACTGAAGTTGCTGCTTTACGGATTTTTGACCCAATATGCCATTTAAAAAATATCGACAAAAGTCTAATTAACTTTAGAAGCTCGATACATATACTGTAGAGGCATCTGGATTAGCTACCAGCAGCACACCTTCATGCTTATCTTCGTTCTTCAAACTTTAGCCGAAATTCTCGCTGGAGGAACCTCACTTACCAGTACAGAGCAAATTGACTTTAGCCATCCTGGTAATCGTAGGGAAGAGGGAGCAGGTCCGACTCTCAATTTATATATTTTTGATATACGTGAGAGTAAGCAGGTACAACATTCTGGCAGGCAAGTAGAACGCAAGCTAACACGCGCTCTACAACCTGCCACTGTAAATTGGGCACCCGCTTGGTTTGATGTTTCGCTGTTATTAACAGCCTGGGATAGAACAGCTTTAGGTGAGCATCACTTTATTAGTGAGGCATTGACTGTGCTGTTGCGCCATCGCACCTTGGAAGAAGAGTTTTTGGTTCCTGAATTACGGGGCTATGGTAATTTGAACATGACAGTTGCCTTAGAGCCGCCAATTGAGATTGGCTCTTTATGGAGCGCTCTCAATGTGCCATTGCGTTCAGCCTTATATTTGACAGTTACAATACCCTTCGAGCCACAACCGGCTCCAGTGCCTTTGGTTTGGGAGCGAATTTTCAATTTGCGAAATCAATTGTCTCGCGATAGTGACAGTTTAGTATTAACCAGACGAGTTGCGATCGCGGGTATTGTCAAAAGTGCGGTGACAAATTTGCCGCTGGTAGCAACAGAAGTGGCTGTGAGAGGAACTGACAAGTCCATATCAACTACTAAAGAAGGGCTGTTCTTCTTTGAAGACCTTCATTTAGGTAATTATGTTTTGACTCTGAATCATCCTGGATATTTACCCCAAAACGTCAATGCATTGGTAGATAACCAAAGTAATACTTTCAAAGAAATATTTCTAACTCCTGAATAATTAGATTTTTACTGACTTGGAGAAACTTTCATGGCTAGACTTGATTACTTTGCTCCTGGTGTTTACATCGAAGAAATTGACCGGGGTAGCCGACCAATTGAAGGTGTTAGCACAGCAGTTGCCGGATTTGTAGGCTTTACAGAAGACGTTCGCGGTGGGGCTGAGTTATACAAGCCCATGCTAGTAACCACTTGGACGCAATTTTTAAACTACTTTGCCCGTCCCAACTCTGATGGCTTCACCGATTTCAACGCCTATTTACCCTTTTCAGTCTACGGCTACTTTATGAATGGTGGCGGTCGTTGCTGGGTAACAAGCATTGGGACTCAGTTACCAGGCGCACCTAGACCTGCAACTCCAGAACCGGCTACCCTCAGAATCAACGCTCGAGGTAATCGTCCATCCCTGCGCTTTACTTTGCGCCCCGAGCAAGCATCAGGTGGATTAGTAAATATTGTAATTGTTGATGGTTCGCCCCGCGCTCTACCCGAAGGTACTGAAGGAGAAGCGCCTCCCAATACAGGCGAATATTTCACCATCGAAATTCGTCGGGGAGATGAGCTTTTAGAGCAATACGAGAACTTGAGCATGAACCGCGACCCTAACGCTCAAGTCGCAACTTATGCCCTGACAGCATTGAGAAATTCGATGTATATCACCGTAGAAGACATCACTCAAAGCGGACAACCTTTAGCTCGTCGTCCGGTGAATGGTCAATATGAACTAGCGCCGCCCATCGTCGCCGCCACACCCGATAGATTTTCGCAAAATTTGGAAGGGGTTCGAGACGATCGCACCGGGGTACGCGGTATCTTTGAAGTTGATGAAATCACAATGCTGGCTTGTCCTGATGTGATGCGGGCTTATCAAGAGCAAGTACTGAATTTAGATCAAGTCCACGGTATCATCGAACTGATGATTAGTATGTGCGAGGGTTCTGCCAGTGGCGATATTCCCAACCCACCCAACCGCATGGTTGTATTGGATTCGCCACCGGAAGCCGTCAAACCGCAACAAGTGGTGGAATGGTTGAACAGATTTAACCGTCGTTCGATGTTTGCGGCCCTTTATTATCCTTGGATTAAAGTACCGAATCCACGCGATCGCGGTAATCCAATTTTAGTACCTCCTTGTGGTCATGTGATGGGTGTTTGGGCCCGCACTGACGAAACCAGAGGAGTTTACAAAGCCCCAGCCAATGAAGTTCCCAGAGGCGTAATTGGTTTGGGCTATGACACCAACTTCCGCGAACAAGAACTATTAAATCCCTTGGGAATAAATTGTATTCGCAGCTTCCCCAATCGAGGTATCCGCATTTGGGGCGCACGCACTTTAGTTGAGCCAGATAAAACAGAGTGGCGTTACATCAGCGTGCGTAGACTAATTAGCTATATCGAAAAATCCCTAGAACTGGGGACTCAGTGGGTAGTTTTTGAACCGAACGACCAAGATTTATGGGCGCGTGTCACCCGCACCGTCAGTAACTTCTTAGAACGTATCTGGCGTGAAGGTGCTTTATTTGGTGCATCTCCTGCCCAAGCATTTTATGTCAAGTGCGACGAAGAATTGAACCCACCAGAAACCAGAATTTTAGGACGTTTATATATTGAAGTCGGAGTTTGTCCCGTCAGACCTGCGGAATTTGTTGTTTTCCGCATCAGCCAATGGAATGGCATTGAAGATAGCGAATAGGGCATTTGTCATTTGTCATTTGTCATTTGTCATTTGTCATTGGGCATTGGGCATTGGGCATTGGGCATTGGGAATTGGACATGGGGCATTGGGCATTGGGGAAAGAATTCTTATAACTCCCAATTCCTAACTCCTAACTCCTAACTCCCAAATCCCCATTTCAAAATTAATTACACACAAAGGAGTCTAAAAGTATGGCAGGCGAATTTTTAACCTCTTGTAAGTTTTACTTCGAGGCTGATGGAATTACTGATAAATTCATCAAAGAAATTAGCGGACTAGGCGTTGAAAATACACCAGCGCAGGAAGTTCACGGTTCCTCTAAAGGCGCTAAACTAATGCGTCAAGCTACACCAACTGTTGTTAAATTTACCAACATTACAGTAAAAGTCATCGCCACTGATGATATAGACCTGTATAAATGGTATCAAGACTGTAACGAAGATATGGGAGACCCTCGGAAGTGGGCACAGAATCGTAAGACTGGTTCGGTGGTTGCTTACGACCAACAAGGCTCTGAAAAGGCACGCTGGAACATTGTCAATTGTTATCCCTGTAAATACACCGGGCCTACCTTAACAGCCTCTGGTGGTGATATGGCAAATGAGACTGTTGAATTGGTTCATGAAGGAATTAAACGAATCAAATAATCGTAATTGCGTAAAGCCTGCGGCATAGCTTTGCTTAGAGCGTAGCGGTAGCGAGTCCGCAAGCGTCATTACGAATTACGAATTACGTAGCTTGCTTCTCGCCTTTGGCGAGTATTACGAATTACGAATTACGAATTATTTAACAGTGGTACAATCCGCAAGCCGAATTCCAGAAGTTTTGACAGCCCATCGGTTCTATTTAGAACTGACATTAGAAGGTCAAAACGATGCCAATTGTTTCTTTTTGGAGTGTCAAGGCTTTAAAAGAACACAAGAGGTTATTGAAATTACTGAAGTCACTTCTCAAACCTGGGGTACAAAAGGGCAATCAAAAGGTCAGGTAGTAAGAACCAAGCTTCCTAGCAATTCCAAGAGTGGTAATCTCATTCTGCGTAGAGGAACCACTAACTCTATGGATTTTTGGAAGTGGTTTGAAAAAGTCGAAAAGGGTAATTGGTCGCAGCAACGTAGACTTGTTGCTTTGTCTATTTATAATCAGGCAAATCAAGAAGTGGCTAGATTTGAATTAGCCGGTGCTTGGCCTGCAAGTTACAAGATTGCCGATGTCAACGCCCGCAGCCATGACATCGAAATTGAAGAGGTGGAGGTTGCTTTTGAGGAATTTAAACGCGTGAAATAATTAGGAGAATTATGTTTCCCACAGAGTTTGAATTTACACTGCCAAAGGGGTATCTAGACTCTGAAGGCAACCTCCACCGCAAAGGTGTAATGCGGTTATCAACGGCGATAGACGAAATTGCACCCTTGCGTGACCCACGTGTTAAAGCGAATCCTGTTTATGCCACAATTATTATCTTGTCGCGAGTGATTACCTGTTTGGGTGCTTTATCAGAAGTTACTCCTGCAATCGTGGAAAACTTTTTTTCCCAAGATTTAAATTATCTCCAAGATTTTTACCGTCGAATCAATGGCTTGGAAGGCGAAACTTCCATACCGGAAGATACAGTAAATTCTCCCGAAGCACTTCTTCATAATTGAATTGGGCATTGGGTATTGGGCAATGAGGAGCAGGGGGCAGAAGGAAAAGTTCCAAGCTATGTCTGCAAGTATCAAAGACTCATTAAGGAAACTCCAAATAAAAAAAGACTCAACTACTTTTTGTGGGGTGGGCGACACGAGCGCTCCAAGCTTTGGGCGGACAAGATATCCACCCCACAAGATTGGATAATTTATTTGTTGGAAGTCCCAAATGAGTATCAAAGCCTCACTAAAGGAGTTCAAAGACTCATTAAAGGAGTTCAAAGACTCATTAAAGGAGTTCAGAGCCTCATTAATGAGTATCAAAGCCTCATTAAAGGAGTTCAAAGACTCATTAAAGGAGTTCAAAGCCTCATTAATGAGTATCAAAGCCTCATTAAAGGAGTTCAAAGCCTCATTAATGAGTATCAAAGCCTCATTAAAAAAGTTAGCCTCGTTCCCAGCCTGGAGGCTGGGAATGTATTCCCAGAGGTTCTACCTCTTGTCAACAAAGAGGAGGCAGAGCCTCCCAGAATGGGTTCCCAGCCTCCAGGCTGGGAACCAGTCAGCACTCAGCACTGGCTCAACGCCCCGCTGACGCTAACAGCACTCAGCACTCCCCAATACCCAATGCCCAAATAAAATTAACCTATGCGCCGTAAAAAGGATACTCTCTGCACAGAATTTGCTTTCACTCTTCCTAGAGGGTTAAGTGATGGCGAACAACGAGTACATCGTCATGGGGTGATGCGTTTAGCCACCGCCAAAGATGAAATTTTGGTGCAACAAGAGCGCAAAGTTCAAGAAAATCCGGCTTACGGCGTTTTGGTGATGCTGGCACGGGTTATTACTCGCTTGGGCAGTTTCAACTCTGTTAGTCCTGATTTACTCGAAGGACTTCTCCTACATGACATTGCCTATCTCCGAGAATTTTATAATCGAATCAATCAACAAGGCAATGTACACATTCCGACACAATGTCCCCACTGCAATACTCAATTTTCAGTGGAGCTAGAACTAGCGGGGGAGTCGTAAGCTACCCCTTTGATACTTTATATGAGGAGGTAGCTTTTATTGCTTATCATTTCCACTGGTCACAAGATGATATTTTAAATTTAGAACATACTACCCGTCAGCGCTGGGTAGCAGAAATCAATAAAATTAACCAAAAATTAATATGAAAGTTAAAGTTAGCTACTCACCAAATTTAAGTGAAGTCAATGAAGTTGACCTGACCACAGAAACTCCAACGAGAGGAGAATGGGTAATAGGTCGTTCTCCTGATTCTGATTTAGTCCTAGACAGCCCTGATATCAGTCGGGTACATGCTAAGTTTTTTGTTAAAAGTGGAAATTACTACTTTTCTGATCTTGGCAGTAGAAATGGTTCAATAGTTAATGGGAAACAAGCTGAAAAAGATCGACCATATTCTTTGAGTGATGGAGATATTATTCGGATTGCAGATTATGTTTTGATTTTGGAAGCAATTGCTCCCGCTTATGAGCAACCAGAGACAGTCTTTAGAATTATAGATCCTTCACTGTTTTCTCGATCGCGATCGCCTGAAAATGTCAGCGCCGCCAATGTTGTTAATCCAGCCCCAGAGGTAGTTAGCGAAGTTCCATCGCCAATTAGTTCCGGAGTAGAAGCACCCCCTGCCTCAGAAATCAGCGAAATCTCAGAAGTTGTTTCGACTCAACCTGATGATGTTATCCCTGTTGTTGATACACCAGAAGCAGTTAGCGAAGTGCCACACGATGTTCGTGATGATGTTGTGGATTTGCGGACATTAGTTACACCAGAAGTCAGCGCCGATAGTGAAAAAGTCGAAGTTCCAGAAGTCAGCGAAGCCTCAGAAGTTTCTTTGACTGAACCTGATAACGCCATAGCTACACCTGAAAACATCATTGAAACTCCTGAAGAGGAAAGTGTTCTTCCAGAAGCTAACCACGATGAGGCTGTAGATTTTGAAGCAGCACCGGCGACAGAATCTACTTTCGTACAACAGCGTGATATAAGTGCTACTCCAGACACTACCTACGACGAGGATGCAGAGTTAGAGGCAGCACTAGCAGCAGAAGTTACCTTCGTACAGCCACGTGATATTTTGAACGAAGTTCCTGTACAAAGCGCCACTCCTGAAGCTACCTACGACGAGGATGCAGAGTTGGAGGCAGCACTAGCAGCAGAAGTTACCTCCGTCCAGCCGCGCGATATTTTCCACCATGAATCTGAGGAGGAAAGGGACATTCCTGAAACTACTCACGATGAAGTAGTGAATTTGGATACGCCAGTCGCAGAAGAAACCAGTGAAGTTGTTGAAAACGAAGAGATTCAGCCACAAGCAGCAGAGGAGCAGAGCCAAGTTATACGGGATATCATTGATGAAACTACTCACGATGAAGTAGTGAATTTGGATACGCCAGTCGCAGAAGAAACCAGTGAAGTTGTTGAAAACGAAGAGATTCAGCCACAAGCAGCAGAGGAGCAGAGCCAAGTTACACGGGATATCATTGATGAAGCAATAGATTGGGATAGGTCAGTTACAGCAGCAGACAGCGCAGATGTTGAGGAAGTAGAACCTACTTCTACGGCGGATGAAACAATAAGCGAAGTTTCTGAAGCATCAACTGCACCTGATGATGCCGTTGCGGAAGTTTTAAGCAATCAATACATTGATTTGAATAATGCAAGTGCTGAAGAAGTTAGTGTATATGTCGATGGTGTTGCTGCACAAATAAGTAACATTTCTGACTCAGCGGACATTCCATCTTTGGAAACAACAGAAAGTGGAGCTACTGATAGCATCAGTCAAACTATTGAAGAAATTCCGGAAGTAGAAGAAAATCGTTTTGATGAAACTCCAGAAGAAACAAATGTTAGTGAGTCTCCTCAAGCAATCATTGAAAGAAATATAGTACTGATTGCTCATGAAAGCAAGAAATCAGAACTTGCTGAATTGGTTTCTCAACATCAAGAATTTTTCTCGCAGAGTTTTACAATTACCTGGCCATCTGTTAGTGAAGTTTTACATCAGCAGGCAGGGATAACTATTAGTCAACAAACTCCCGCACCAACATCTGGAGGATATCAAACAATTGCTTCATTGGTTGGAGCCGGAGAAATTGTAGCAGTTATTTTCCTGCGAGATTTGCTGCAACCTCAACCTGGTCAAGCAAATGAAGAAGCACTGTTAAGATTATGCACTATTAATCAAGTTTTATTGGCTACTAATTTGGCAACGGCAGAGGCGATCGTGCATTATCTGAAACACATCTAGCAATTATAAATGAGTTATGAATAAAAAGATCCCCGACTTCGTAAAAGTTGTCGGGGATTTGAGTCTTTTGGCGTTTCCAAGTAAAATATGATGACTATATTTTTTGAAAAGTTGCAAATTGCGTAGAATAATTTCGATATTAAAAATTAATCCGAAAATCTACGTATATTTTAAAGTAAAATCTATTTAAGAAAATGGTTGTAACTTTTAAAAGTTTATTTAGACAGCCAGTTATTCTTTCAAGTGCGATCGCAACACTTCTGTTAGTAGGAATTCAAAAACTGGGGGTTTTCGAGCCTCTAGAAATGAAAGTCTACGACCAAATGATGCAATTACGTGCCGACCCAGGCCCAGACACTCGTTTGTTGATTGTTGCTTTAAGTGAAAAAGATATCCAAAAATGGAATTGGCCCTTGTCTAGCGAACTTCTAGACCGACTATTAGGCAAACTTGAAGAATATCAACCGCGAGTCATTGGTCTAGATATTTTTCGTGACTTAGCAGTACCGCCTGGTCATGACAAGCTACTGCAACGCCTCCAACAGAGCGATATCATCATTCCTATTTGTAAACATTCTGGTTCTAACAATCCGGGAATAGCACCCCCAAAAGGCGTTGAAGCAGAGCGAGTAGGATTTAATGATGTCGTAGAAGATACTGATGCCACAATTCGCCGCAACCTTTTATTAGTAAGTGCAGAGGAGTCTGATTCTTGTCAAAGTACCTATTCTTTTAGCTTACAACTAGCGCTCAAATATTTAGAAGTTGGAGGCATCCAATTAGAATTTACCCCCAAAAAAGAACTACAACTACGTAATACTGTATTTAAACCTCTGCAAAGTAACGCTGGCGGCTATGAAAAAGCAGATACCAATGGCTACCAAATCCTGTTTAATTACCGTTCTGGTCATCAGGTTGCCCAGCAGGTAACTATTACAGAAGTGCTTGCAAATCAAGTTGAACCAGATTTAGTTAAAGACCGCATCGTTTTGATTGGTTCAACAGCTAATAGTTTAAATGATATTTTTAATACCCCCTTTGCTAGCGGGAAGTCAGATAATTCTGGCAAAATGGCCGGAATTGAAATTCATGCCCACAGCGTTAGTCAAATTCTCAGTGCTGTTCTAAACAAACAACCTCTATTTTGGTTTTTGCCTGAGTGGGGTAAAGTCTTGTGGATATGGGTATGGACTGTAGTTGGTGGATTGCTGGTATGGCGGATTCAACATCCGCTAGGCTTAGGATTGGCAGCAGTAACAGCCCTAGCAGTATTATTTGGAGTTAATTTTGTCATTTTTACCCAAGCTGGATGGTTCCCGGTCATACCTCCGGCGTTAGGGTTAGTATTTACCGCCGCCAGTGTCCTTGCCTATAGTGCTTATCAAACCCAGCAAGAGCAAAAAGAAATTACCCAACGGGTTCAAGAACACCAACAATTAATTATAGAATTACAAAATCTTTTACGGCAGCGTGGCAACGCCTCAAATGAAGCGCCAACCGTAATTATTGATTCCATCGGGCAAGAAATTGCAATAGGCACGGTACTAAATAACCGCTACAAAATTACTCAACCTTTGGGTTCTGGCGGATTTAGCAATACTTATTTAGCTGACGATATCCAGCGTCCTGGTAATCCGCAGTGTGTGGTTAAACAGTTGCGACCTCCCCGCCAAGATGCAGAATATTTAAATGTTGTCAGACGTTTATTCGATGCGGAAGCAGAAATTTTAGAAACTTTGGGTAAGCACCCACAAATTCCCCAACTACTAGCTTTTTTTGAAGAAAATCGGCAATTCTCTTTAGTGCAAGAATTTGTTCGGGGGCACGCTATGGATAAAGAGTTAACTGCTGGGAAGGGACTAAAACAAGCTGAAGTTGTGGAGATACTCAAAGAAGTTTTAAATGTACTAGTTTTTGTTCACAGCTATGGCGTAATCCATCGAGATATCAAACCTAGTAACTTAATTAGGCGAGAATCAGACCGGCACATTGTTTTAATTGACTTTGGCGCTGTTAAGCAGATTCAACCTCAGCAGCAAGAAGCTCAAACTATTTCAATTGGCACTCCTAATTATGCACCTTCGGAACAAATGAGCGGGTTGCCAAAACTTAACAGCGATATTTATGCCTTGGGAATTATGGGAATACAAGGTTTAACTGGGGTAGAACCCAGAGAGTTTCGTAGAGACACAAATACTGGTGAAATAATTATCCAAAGCCAAGCTGATGCTAATCAACAAATTTGGCAACATTGGCGCGAATTAACTGACGCTACAAACGAGTTAGTGATGATTTTAAATAAAATGGTACATTTCGACTTCACTCAACGATATCAGTCAGCCGCAGAGGTGCTTAGAAATCTCGAAAGTCTTTAGTACTTTTTTCCAACACTAAATTGCTCAAAAAAAAGCCTGGTCACTCGCATGACCAAGCTCTTAACTATTTCAACCAATTATTGCAGGAAAAGTAGTGCGACGCCGAATAGCCCGTCGTAGACATCGCAAACAAACCATTAGTTAGCAGATTGTTCCAAATTCACCTTGACAACTTTGTTCTTTTCTTGCTCAGTTTTAGGCAGTGTTAGATTCAAGATACCATCTTTATAATCTGCTGTAACGTCAGTATTTTTAATCCGAGCCGATAGAGGAATTACGCGTTGAAATTTACCGTAATGAAACTCACTTCTGGTAACACCTTTTTCCTCTGTTTTGGTTTCGGACTTCCGCTCACCGCTAACATAAACAGCATTTTCTGTAACTTGTACATCCAGGTCTTTAGCTTCTATTCCTGGCACTTCTAGCTTCAGATTAATCGCATCTTCAGTTTCTTGAATTTCAGCAGCCGGAACTTTGCTTAAGCCTTTCTCAAACAATGCAGATGGTAGCCTGGTATCTTCAAATAAACTATTTATTTGGTGTTGTAGAGTGTCAATTTCTCTCCAAGGATTCCAACGAATTAGTGTCATAGCCCTTCCTCGCATCAGTTAATATTATTTAATATTTTTTGCACTTCAAATTGTGCTTACATATTCATATTATGTATAGTTAAAGCTGCTGTAAATTCGGTTTTTGACACCAGCTAATTGATGATTACCGCACAAAATTAGATAAAAAAATTTTCCGGTTTACTCTAATTTATCTATTCGGGTTTACCGAACAGATAAATTAGATTCAATCAGACTAAATCAATAAATCTGCTGTTGAAGGGATAGCGTAAAAATACGATGCCTCAGTTGAGCTATATCTATAACTGAGTAACAGCGTTGCATAAATTTTTAGATAACCTCAGTTAAATATATATCTGTTCAAGTTTGTCCTGAACTTAGCTCTCGATTTATTAACCAACACAGCATCAATGATGAAATTCTTTCCTTGGCTTAATTTTGCACACATTGTTGATTCTAGTGTCCTACCTAGAATCACTAGGATTCAAATAGCTACTTATCGCAAAAATAGCACATCAATCAACACAGCTGTCAAATCTAATACTTTACGCAACGATTCCACAGATATCAATTGCCTCAAAACCTTTGATACTGCTGTTCTTGCTTATCAGATGATGGGTTTTAGCAACTTTGAATGAACCGTAGGATGCAATCACCCGAATGGGTGAAAAGCAAATCAACCGTTCAGGTGAACTGGGTGCAGGAAGTTAAGACAAATAAAAAATAAGACTCTATTACTCAAGAATACTAATCGCACTTTACTATAACTAAGGATAATCCGATGAAACTCTCTATCTTGATTGATTCTGTACTCATTGTTACTTCTATTGCTTTATTGCCTAGAATGGGTGGCACGCAAATAGCTACTAACAATAGTGGCGAACCTATAGCTATCAATTCTAACAATTCATCTAACCTCAGCTACATCAAACCCTTTGATGCTACATTTCTAGCTTATCAAAGTAATCTGAAAGCACAGGGTGGTCTTAGCAATAGCGCTTTGGTATCTCAATCCCAAACAGGAAACCTGACTGGATTAAATGTGGTTAAGACTGCTGTTAACGCTAATAAAAAGTTACCAGCACAAGCTTTAAATGATAAAGGTTATCTAAACGCTGTCGAGTTGCAGCTGATATCAGATGACAGCACTAATAATTTATCTTACTAAGTATAGACTTACAGAGGTTCGTAATGGATTTATAAAATGCTGTACTATCATTTGGTTGCTTTGACAAGAAAATGCGTAACCGAGCAGGAAAAGCTGCTGTCTCCCCCTAATTACCATCTCATTCGCAAAAATGACTTTAACCCCTCCAACACCTTGGAGGGGTTTTTAGTTGGTGCTACGGTTGCTACTTGCTCTAGCGTCGTCCCATGCATAGTAGCACTAGAATGCTTTCTGCTCCCACAACGGCGTGACTCATCACACTTTTAGAAATAAGGGACGAGTCATAAATTATTTACTGTTCTATCAAATTAACGTTGTTAAGTTACTCAGCAGGTGTAGTTTTCACCTCCAGGCTGTGTTAGATATTGTGATGCGAAACAGGAGTATAGATACGTTGTTAAAGCTTTCTCCCGAATCTCCTCTATTTATTGTATTAATCATTATTAGTTTTATAGTAGTAACTTTGTCAACTTGGTTATCATCTAAACCTTTCGTTTTAAAACCATTTGGAGTTAATGATATTGTCCAGTTACTCACATTAGAATTATTTATTTCTTTGTTGTTAGAGCGTTCTTTAGAAGTTTTTATAACTACTTGGCGTGGCCCATTCGTCGAACAATTAGATATTAGTATTCAGCAAGAAAAAGCTCTAATCTCTGAGAAAATCAAACTTATGGAAGGACAACAGCAACAATTTCCTTCTTTGGAATCAAATCAAATCAGTGGACTCCCACCAGAAGGAATGAGTTTAGAACAGCAAATCATCCAAAATTTTACACAAAATCAACAAAATTCATTAAAAATTTTCCAGCCACAAATGGATGATATAAATGAAAAAGAGCGCCAAAGAACAGCCTATAAATCTGATACACGAATAATTGCTCTATGGACATCTCTTTTATTCGGTCTTTTAATGAGCGCAATAGGTATTCGCTCAATCGAACCACTTGTAGTTATTGATTTAGATAATCCCATACAGGTAATTATTTTCCGTTGTTTAGATGCATTACTGACAGGAGGTTTAATTGCCGGAGGTAGTGAGGGAATTCATAAGCTTATAAAAGTTTTTATCGATTTTATGGAAGCTACATCTAAACAAATCAAAAATCAAGGCTCGTCTTGATAAAACTTTCAATGCAGGAGAAGATTGCAAATATTATGAAAACTATAGTAATATCTATTCTGTTTATCTCTAACTACTTTTTCACTTGGAATTTTGATAATAATAATTGACTCAAATATATAAAACTGGTCGCAAAGTCACAGGGAATTTCAAGCAAAGAATAGAAATAGTATGAATGTAAATTCAGTACCAGTACAGCGATCGCCTCAATTTTTAGAACAAAAGAGAGCGACACTGAGCAGTACCTTAAAGTGGAGATCGCATACAAAAAAGTCCAGTCATCTCTAACTGGGCTTTTAGCTATCTCAATCAATTATTGAAAGTGAGTAGTTTCACACTATGCAGCAGATTCTTCGAGATTAACCTTGACAACTTTGTTCTTTTCTTGCTCGGTTTTAGGCAGTGTCAAATTCAAAATACCGTCTTTATAATCTGCGGTAACATTGGTATTTTGAACCCTAGCAGATAAAGGAATTACACGCTGGAATTTGCCGTAGTAAAATTCACTCTTGGTAATACCCTTGTCTTGGGTTTGAGTTTCAGATTTGCGCTCACCGCTAATGTGAACAGCGTCTTGGGTAACTTGAATATCTAAGTCTTTAGCTGACAGTCCTGGCAGTTCTAGCTTAAGATGAATCGCATCATCGGTTTCGTGCAACTCAGCAGCCGGAACTCTGACAAAGCCTTTTTCAAGCCGTGTAGATGGGACTTTGGTATCTCCCAATAAGCCGTTGATGTGACGTTCTAAAGCGTTCAATTCTTGCCAGGGGTTGTAACGAACTAGTACCATAATTCTTTCTCGGAAAAATTCAGCTATTGTTTAATCGTTTTTGCACTTGGTTTTGTGCTTATGTATTCATAATAAATATGGTTCCAACTTGTGTAAATTCGGTTATCATCACCTCATTAACTGATGATTACCGCACTTAATTAGACCTAAAAAAAGATTACGGTTTACTCTAATTTATTAGTTCGGTAAACCAGAATAAGAACTATTAAGACCAATATAATCAACTACCTAACCTGCTGTTGAAGAAGATATGCAGTTAGGCGATCGCTTATATTTCCAAAACAACAACATCCAAGCTCTATTGCGCCGTGGTATTCCTAAGACTTTAGGCTAGAATCCCCTAGCATCAAGGCAGGAGTGTTGACAAAGTATTTATGATTTTTGGCTCATCTCACCTGATAATTCAGGTTTTATAATTAAAGTTAAAGGGTTTAAAGTATTAAGCATAAATGAGGTTAAAAGCTGTGAAAAAAATAGTTGTTGCTGCAATATTTAGCTTAATCGCTGGCTCAACGTCTTTACTTTTTCCCCAAGCCGCTAAAGCTGATAGGGTTGTTTACTGTCGTCCTGTTATTGATAATAGGGTACTCAATTCGGCGGCTAACCACCCCAATGCTTATACAAATGGTTTTCGAGAAGGACAACAAAGCGCTCGCAATAGAGAAGCTTATAAACCTCGGACTGTGGGAGGTGAATTCGCTCGTGGTTTTCAGGATGGTTATTTGAATCTACCTTATGCTGGGCAAGAGAATGTTGTACCTAGAACAATTGTGCAACATACTACTCAGATTTGTGATGATGATGGTTACACCGTAGCGCCTTCTCCTGTTTACATCTACAACCCTTATCCCATCTATGTGTCGCCTTATCCTACTTATGGCATCAACTTCGGATTTGGAAGAGGGTTTCACTTCGGATTTGGCGGAGGGTTCCACGGATGGGGCCACCATCGAAGATGGTAGGGGGTGGGGAATTTCGTCAAAGAAAGTTTCTGGGGTGAAGGATACTTTGTATTCACCCTCGCAAGTGATGAGTAAAAAATTCGAGAGTATATCTGAAATGCGATCGCAGTTAAAATTATGCCATTTCTTTAGTCAATGAGTTGTGGGGTGGGAATTTGCGTATCGATATCTGCTTGGGAAAAAGTGGGGAGCAACCAAGTACTCTCACCCGCCTTGAATACTTTGGCAGGTTCAACATTCAATTCAATTGCACCAGTAGCTGGATTGGTTCTAGCAAGAGACTGTGTACCATCGACAAACTTAACGGCGAGAGGTTCAGTCAGTTGTTGTGGTTGAGCGTTTGGGCCTAAAACCACTTGAGAACCTGCGGGTAAGTAAATACCATCGCAATCCCAATCATCATCGGTGATTGTTCCTGCGCCCAAGAAATAGAGTTGGGTTGGAATTTTTTTTGGTTTATTGGCATAGACAGCCAAAGTCTTTCCAGTTTCATTACGGCACTGCGCCCGCTTTCTAGCTGTTTCGATGACATTTTTCTGAAACTGCAATTGTGCTAGTCGCTGCTGGAATTGCTCAGGTGTATAGCCAGCTTGCTCAGGTGTATTCTTTACAGTTAGAAGTTGATTGAGTGCCTGAGTTACCTCAGCATAGTCAGCCCCCTTAGTGAAATCCTTACCTGCCCAAGAGGGTTGAGCAATTAGCAGATTCACCATCAATACGAGAGCGACAAGAACAATTTTGAGAAACTGCATAAATTTCTCCTTTTTTTTGGAATTAGTGTTCAGTACCACTGAAACTTTACCAGATTTCAAATCCTTGAAAATTTCGATCGCGATCGCACCACATACTCATAAGATTAGTTAATAGCCCTACAAGCTCTCCTCAATACCCGCTAAAAGTTGGTAATAGTTAACTATTAACTGATGGCTGATATTAAACTCTTAACTGGGTGACGGCGATATTACCAGAAAAACATACATCTACATCGCTGCCAGGAGTGCGATCGCGTTTGCTATATTCCCCTACATAATAAAAATTATCGCCTTCGATTCGATAGTTCACGGGTAAAGGTTTGGTACAGGGTTGGCAAAACACTACATTCGGATGTGATTCTTGTGGTTGCAGATGCGGTAGATTCACATTCCAGAAACTTCCTGGCTCTAAGGGACGCTTGAGTAAATCCGCTAAAACTTCAGCTGTGAATTTGGCAGCCAGATCCCAATCAAAATTCAGCTTGGCTTTGCGATACTGAGAAATGGCAACTCCGGGAATACCGTGCATCGCAGCTTCGCGCACGGCGGCAACTGTGCCAGAAATATAGGCATCGACTCCCAAATTGCCCCCAGCGTTGATGCCTGAAAGGACAAATTTGACATCGGCGGTAATTTGTGTTATTGCAATTCTCACGCAATCAGCGGGAGTACCTGCGATCGCATACTCAGTCTCAGAACGTCGCTGGAGGTTGATAGCACGAGTAGTAGTAACTTGATGTCCACAGCCAGACTGATGATCGGCAGGAGCAGCGATAATAGAATTTTTGCCGTTTACAGCTTTGAGCAGCGCTTGGATACCAGGGGCATCAATGCCATCGTCGTTAGTTAAAAGTATAGTCATGTATATATGATATTGGTTTAGCTAAAATATCAGAAAAATGCAGATATAAACCATCACATAGACATCTCTATAAACTAAATATGCATTGTCTAGAACCGTTGTAGAGACGTAGCAGTATAACGTCTTGACATTCTTTTTTACTCAGATGTCTAATCAGTACGGCAGAAAAAGCTACTTGCAGATATGAAAAAATATGGCGTTGTTGAACCAAAATATGAATCATGCGATATGATTTCTAGATGGTTTGCAAATTCCGCCCTCAGCATTTGGGTTAATTCCCAAAATGGGCGGTATTTCTTGTGACTAGTAAGGGGTTTAGCGTCAGGTTAATGCTTGCAACCGCTTTCAGGACAAGTTTGTGTAATCAAAAATCCCGTACAATATACATATTTGCTGGGAATATCAGAAATTTTACACTGAAGAAAATCGGGAACGAGGTGATTTTTGCAGTGGTTCTGTAGTATTTTTGGTGCAGTCTGTCTTAGGGATCACACGATGAAACAGCTCCTCAAACAAGTTTTTAACAGTCAAAAACACCTCATCCGGCTAATTCTACCTTTGGTGACGGTTATTTTCGCAGCCTCGCTATTTGTTACACCTGCTTTAGCCACAGGTGTGTATCAAATACCCAGTCTGGCAGCAGGGAATGACACTTGGGTTTTGGATCAAGGTGAAGTTATCAGCCGTCTGAATGAAGGTAAGATTAGCAGCGCTTTTAAGGATTTGGCAAAGCAAACAGGTAAAGAAGTCAGAATTGTTACTGTTCGCCGCCTCGACTACGGTGAAACACCAGAAAGCTTTACTAAAGAACTGTTTGAAAAATGGTTTCCGACAAAAGCAGCCCAAGCTAATCAAACTTTATTGGTTATTGATACAGTTACCAATGGTACTGCCATTGTTACTGGGGATCGAGTCAAGCCAATGCTTACTGACTCTATTGCCGAGAGTGTAGCGACTGAAACAGTAAGTGTGCCGTTACGCAATGGTGACAAATACAATCAGGCATTTCTCGATGCCAGCGATCGCCTTGTCGCCGTTCTCTCTGGCAAAACCGATCCAGGGCCACCTCAAGTAACTGACAATGTACAGGTTGGAGGCACTTACAAGAAAGCAGAAGAAACCAACCAAGGTAATGCTACTGCTTGGGTAGTAGGATTGTTAATTGCTGCCACCGTTATCCCAATGGCAACTTACTATATTTATCAGATAAATCAGCCCTCTTCTAATGGGTAATGGCATTAAGAGTTAGGAGTTATGAATTTCTAACTCTTAACTCCTCACTCCTAACTTTAATCTTGAACATACTCTTGTCCTGTAACTAAAGCTACCTCAGCCCGGACAAATTCTCGACCCAGATAAGCTGCATGATCTAATTGAGTTACAGGAGGGGGCTGAGTTTCTTCAAAAATTTTCACGCAAAGTTCTTTCGCCGTTCTGGCGCTAAAAACTGTTGTATGAGTTCGTTCTACCTTTTCTCGCGCTGGAATAACCTTTCCCGTTTCGGGATCGACAGCTAAACCGCGATCGTCAATCACATTTGTAAAATGCTTGGCATAAATTAACCCTGCGTCTCGATCTAAGTAAATAATGAAATATCCACCGGGGTCGAGGTCAATATGACGCTGGGAAAGTTTATCATCAATTGCGGTTAAATCTTCAATTATTAAATCCATAAGCACTATAAAAAGAAATTTTCTTTCTTGAGGGTTTTACACTCTATATCAAGTGTAATTCCTATCTTCCTTAGTCTTATTGATATCTTTCAGATATTTTTGATTCCTTTTACTTAAAAGCAAATCAGAGAATTAGACTCAACTATTCCGAATAGTGCCATCTGGCATGATGGTGTTACGAAAAGTAATACGACGCAGACGAGATCCTTCCAAATTGGCTCCAGTCAAGTTAGCTTCCCACAGAATACATCCCCGCAAATCAGTTCCACTCAAATTAGCCCCGGTAAGATTAGCTCTATCGAAGCTAGTTTCGTGAAATCTCGCTCCTCTAAGGTCAGCGTTGGTCAAGTTAGTAACTCTAAGGTTCGCGTAAGACAATCTAGCACCTCTAAGATCGGCTTCGGTCAAATCGGCAAGGTCTAAACAGGATTGAGCCAATCGGGCATTGACGAAACTGGTACGCTTCAAGATGGCACGTTCAAAAGAGAACTCGTCCATCTTATTTCCACTAAAGTCAGCGCTGCTCAGGTCAATGCCCGATAAATCTCCGTCCAACTTGACTCCAGAAAAGTTTCTTTCCCCAGCAGCATATCTTCTAATCAACTCATCACGATTCACGCGATCCATAAATATTTTCCTGAACTTATTAGGACTTACGCAGTGATGTTACGAAAGTAGTTCATTTTTCTCAAGCATTTTTCTCACTAAATGGCAACTCTGCATTAATTGCCTCAATCTGCTGTTGTTCGAGTTGATTCACTTCCTTAATATAGGGACGAATAATTTGTCCTAAACGATTATTGTAAAAGCGATGTAGACTGTGATTGGGCATAGCGGGGAAACCACGGCGTTTTTTATGTCGTCCACCCGCGCCAGGATCAAAAATTTGGATATTGTTAGCGATCGCCCACTCAATCGGCGCATAATAGCAAGCATCAAAATGTAAGCAATCTATTTCTTGAAAACTCCCCCAATAGCGTCCATAGAGTTTGTCATCTTTAAATAAACAAAAAGACATTCCTAAAGGATGAGAATCATCTTCTTCGCTATATGCGGCAACAAACAAGACTCGATGGCGATAATCGGTGTGTAGCTGCTCAAAAAATCTCCGCGTGAGATACTTGCTACCCCACCAGCCAAACTTATCACAGGTGTCAGCATAGAATTGGTACATCAAGGGAAACAAAGACTGAGGAATTTGATCCCCACTCAACGGTTGCAATCGTAAACCTGCTTTTTCCACAGCTTTGCGTTCCCGCTTGATATTGCGGCGCTGATTAGCGTTAAACACCTTCAAGTAATCATCAAAAGTTTTAAAGCCAGCATTTTCCCAGATATAGCTGTGGTGTAGCCAAGTTGTAAAGCCATGCCGTTCCAGCATCGGACGCCATTGGGGATCGACGTAGAGAAAATGACACCCAGAAATCCGGTTTTTGGAGCAAAAAGTGTCAATTTCATGCACCATCAGCGCTGTGATTTCATCCTCGTCTTCTCCTGGGGCGATTAAGAAGCGATAACCTTCTGCTGGGGTAAATGGTGTCATTCCCAGCAATTTTGGGTAATATTGGACTCCGATGCGATCGGCTAACTCTGCCCATTGATGATCGAAAACAAATTCACCAGAACTATGTCCTTTAAGATAAAGTGGCGCAGCAGCAATCAGCGTTTTATCTCGCCACAATGTCAAGTGATTTGGCAACCAACCAGTTTTAGCCGTAACACTCTGGGAAGTTTCGAGATTATTCAGCCACTCCCATTCTAAAAATGGCGTTTTGAGTGGCATTGCCAAAGCATTCCAGGCATTTTGAGGTACTTCAGTAATTTTGTTCGTCCAAACGACAGAATAGCGAGGCTTAAGTTGTTCCACCATCTTAGAGGAGTAGGGAGTAGGGAGCGGGGGGGGGCAGGGGAGGCAGGGGAAAAGGTTAAAGGTTAAAGGGAAAAGGAATAAATTTAATCTTTCCCCTTTTCCCCTTACCCCTTTCCTTTTCCCCATGCCCCATCTCCAATAAATAACTTAACTTAGCGTAATCTAATCTGCTGGTCGTTGCAGGCGATAGTGCAAAAACACTTCTTGCTCAACTGTATGAACTTCTATGAGTTGTAACTTGGGAGCCAAATCAGGTAAAAATCCTTTCCCTTCAACAGGTGTAGGTGCAGTATTACCACCTAAAATCAGCGGACATACAGTTAGCCATAATTCATCAATTAAGTCTAATTCCAGCAAAGAAGCGACTAATTCACCTCCACCCAAGATCGCCAAGCGTGTTATATGTAGAGTGGCTAGATACTTCAAAGCTGCGATAATGTCAATTTCTCGCGTTGGTGTTTCAAAAACCAGAATTTTCTCAAATTCTGGAGGGTACTCCTGTACTTTGATTCCCAGAGTTGAGTGAAGCGTCTGTAAGCGTTCTTTCCACAAAAATTCTCCTGCTGTTGTGGTGAGTAGCCAGCGCCTAACTGGTTGCTTAAAAAAGTGAATTTCCGGATTCAGGTTTGCAGAGTTTGTAATCACTATATGAACTGGTTGCTGAGGCTTCCCTCCTTGCGCCCGGAGTTGCACTAAAGTTGGATCGGTTACAGTAAGTGTTGTTCCATAAGCATCCAGAGTCCTAGCACCGAACAAAACGGCATCAGAGGCAGCAATTTGTTTTTCTAAGTGCGCTTTATCAACCTTTGAGCCAAACCTAGCAGGCGATCGCTTAAAATCTGCTATCTTGCCATCTGCACTCATTGCTAAAACAACTGTAGTATGAGGACGATGTTGCAACATTAAATTGATTTGATAGTTTTAATATTTACTTTAGTCGTATGTAGATTCTCTTTAAACCATACCTGCAAGCTACTGTTTTATATTTCACCACTGTATTGATATGCAACACAAACCGCTTCTACATCTAGCATATACGAGTTTTGGTATACCACGTTTCTTTTTGAATTATAGCAATTTGTTATTTTTAAACATTGAAAATAAAATTCTGATAATTTAATAAAATGTCTCATTTAGCTAGTTTAATTGCATATCTTTGGTGTTGTAGATTGCAGGTGCAAAGTGAGACACTTGATGACTAATTCCCGCCAATCTTCCTTCCGTCGAATTTTAGTAACGAGAATATTGTTGCTGTTTGTTCCAGTTTTATTAGTAGGGGAAATTGTTGCCTTGAATAAGGCACGTACTAGTATATTGAGAACTGCACGGCAAAATTTAACAGAAAGCGCCATTAGTAAAGGGGAGAGAATTGGTGATGCGATCGCAATCTTAAAAGCTAATTTGCAGAGTGTAAGCAAAACAACGGTTATTCCATCGGATTCGCCTATACAAGAGCAAGAAATTCTCACGCAGTTAAGGCAACAACTTCCAGCTAGTATTGAGTGCATCCAATTAACAAATCTCCAAAGCCACAAAATAATTGCCAGTAGCTGTGGGGATCGAGAAATTGGCGAATTGAGATTACCTTTCCCTAGTGAGGGAATTGATGTCAAAGCAATCTTACCGCCAAAAGCAGGAATGACTGGAAAAAGAAACACACAAAATCAGCAACTGCAACTAGTTTTATCTGCACCAGTCTTTGATAGCCGAAAAAATTCAATTTACAGCTTAAGTATTCAGTCTGCATTATCCCAACAAACCAAAAATCCGCCGGGATCGCTCACAGGCGCTATGGTAGTGATTGCTGAAGATGGCACAATTTTGGCACACCCATTGACAGATTGGGTGGGAACTAATATCAATCAGCACCCTCATGCTTCCCAAATCAAAAGCATAATTAAAAATGCAATTACGGGAAAAAACGATTCGATAAATTTCTCTTTTACCGAAGGAAAAGAATTAGTCGCGGGTTATACAGCAATTCCAAATCCACTCACCCAACAGCAGCAGCAAAAATGGATAGTTTTAGCTGTTACTAGCGTCGATAATGCGCTGTTTGGTTTAGAGGAAATCAAATTAATTCTGATCGTTTTGACAGTTGGTTTGATTGGCGCAAGTTTGTTAGCATCTCTATATTTAGCTCCTTACTTGGCACGTCCTGTAGAAGAATTACGAGACTACGCTCTCAATATTCACTCTCACCATGCCGCCCAACCAGTCCCGCACAATTTTCAAATTCGGGAATTTAATCAGCTAGCCCAAGCATTAGATCAAATGGTAAAACGGCTAAAAGCTGGATCGGAAGAACTAGAAATAGCTTGGAAAGAAGCAAAAAGTGCTAACCAAATTAAAAGCCAGTTTTTAGCTACGACTTCCCATGAATTGAGAAACCCATTAAATATTATTATTAATTGTATTCGCCTGGTTGAAGAAGGTTTATGTGATGACCGAGAAGAAGAAATGGAGTTTCTTAAACGTGCCGATGAAACAACGATTCACTTGTTAGGTATTATTAATGATTTACTTGACATTTCTAAAATCGAAGCAGGTAAGCTTTCAGTTGTTTCCACACCAATTGACCTCCGACAACTATTGTTAGAGGTAATTAATTTACAATCAGTTAATGTCCAGCAAAAGGGCTTGCAATTGAAATGTGAGTTAACTTCCAAAGCGATACCAATTAAGGCAGACGCGGGAAAACTGAAGCAAGTGCTGATTAATGTTATCGGCAACGCCACCAAGTTCACCGACACCGGCAGCATCACCATTGCAACAGAAATCCAATCTATTAATGGTAAATCTCAGGTGGTAGTAGCTGTGAAAGATACAGGTATAGGTATCGATCCGACTCAACAGCACAATTTATTTCGCCCCTTTGTAATGGTGAATGGCACTACAACACGCCAGTTTGAAGGCACTGGACTGGGACTAGCGATTTCACGAAACTTAATCGAACTCATGGGAGGTAGCATTACTCTTGAGAGTGCGGGACTTCATCAAGGTACGACACTGAAAATTACCTTACCTTTGATTGATATCTCGCTGTTAGCTGTTCCAAATAAAGAAGCAAATGTCGGGGATCTTGGGTTCTCCTCTGGGAATGAGCCAGTAAAAGCAAGCCGCTATCCCAGCCTACAAGAGTCTGGGGGAAGTTCCTCTTTGGGGATCAACAAATCTGTAAAAGTAGAGCTAGACAAAGAAAAGCTTCCAAAGTCTCAGTTGCTCTTTGGAAATGAAACTTGCGAGATTCGGCTTTCGCCCTTGCAAACTATCTTGGTAAGTCTTCCAAAAGGAGGAGTTTGTGCAAATGGGACTTTCAAGAAGTAATTTACTCAAAAGTCCATATTCATCACTACTTCTGAGACTTTTGCTCCTTGACGATGCGATCGCTCAAAAAAACAGGTTTACCGCCTTGCTCAAGAGATAATGTTAGAGCAGCAAGAATTTCTACTAACTCAGTGCCTACCCACCCAGACGAAATCTCTGAGGGAGTATTGTTAAGAATTGAGACAACAAAGGAGGAGCAAACCCGCCCCAATGGTTCTCCTGGCTCTAATTCCAGCACTATCTGCCTTTGATTAACAGGAATAAATTGATTCCCCTGCTGTTCAAACTCACCATGTAGCAGGGTTAAAGGTGATGATATTGACATTTCATCAAAAATCAAGCTGCCAAGACTACCCACAATCCCCAGCCGTCTCTGTTTATCAGAATTCAGCCAACACAAGTGAATATAAGCTTGAAAGCCATCTGGGTATGTGAGTGTCAGCCATACTAAATCAGCCAAACCTTGAGGCACAGAATCTGTATATGAACCCACCTCTGCTCCACTGCTCCTCTGCTCCTCTGCTCCCCCGCTCCCCTGCTCCCCTGCTCCCTGTAGCCACACTGTACCCGTTGCTTGTACTTGCACGGGAATCTGACCCAGCCAAGCGTTAAAAATAGCAATATCGTGAATAGCTAAATCCCACAGTGCATCAACATCTTGGCGAACAGGCCCCAAATGGGTGCGCGTCGCGTAACCATAGCGTAAATCACCTAATTTACCCGCCTGTACTACAGTTTTTCCTTGCTCAACTGCTGGGTGAAATAAATAAATATGGTCAACCATGAGTATTAAATGATGCTGCTCTGCCAACTGGCAAAGTTCTCGGCATTCTGCGGGATCAAGAGTTAGGGGCTTTTCAGCCAAAACATGGTATCCCTGTTGGAGAGCGTCTTTAATTAAAGCATAGTGGGTGGTAGCAGGAGTAGCGATCGCCACTCCTGTCAACCCTGGCACTGTCTTTAAATCCTGCCACTGGGTTATTAATAATACATTTTCATCTAAATTAAATTGCTGCTTTACTGCCGCTAATCGTTCTGGATGGGGGTCTACTACAGCAACTACATTTACTTGAGGATGTGCTAAAAAATTTCGCAGCAGATGCACTCCCCAACGCCCAACTCCGATAACAGCAATATTAATTTGATTTGTCATTAGTTATTAGTCATTTGTCATTTGTCATTTGTCATTAGTTATTTGTATACAAAGGACGAGGGACAAATTACCACTGACAATCAACTGATTATCGACTAATCACCCTTCTTTTTAGCTCAGGGTATTTGCGGTTTAGGTATTGCTAAAAAAGCTACTTTAGCTGCGGCTTGTTCGGCAGTTTTGATCGATCGCCCCTTACCAACTCCTAGTTTGTTTCCGTGCAGCCACACTTCAGCCAGGAAACGTTCTTGATTGCGATGCGGTTGAGTGATTTCCACAACCCGATACTCTGGTAAAACTTTAAATTGCGCCTGAGTCCATTCTTGGAGAGCAGCTTTGTAATTAAGTCTGGCGGGATCGAGGCGAATCTCTGTGGCTAGTTGGTGGAAGTGGGGATCTAGCCAAGAGCGAATCAATTCCAGATTTTGAGTACTTAAGTAAAGCGCACCCAAAACTGCTTCAAAAGCATCTGCCAGTCGTGACTCTAGACCAACTTTATCGGCGGTAGCACTGCCAGCGACTAGTAAGTATAACTCCAAACCATAAACTCTGGCCAATTGGGCGAGGATGCGATCGCTCACCAATACCGAACGAATTGCCGCAAAATCCCCTACTGAACAATCGGGATAATTTTCCCATAACACAACAGCCGACACCAGCCGCACTACTGCATCGCCAACAAACTCTAACTGTTCATAATTTGCCGAATCAGAGACAGTGGGATGAGTTAGCGCTAAATCAAGCAGTTCCCACTTTATAGGTGCTTCTAGCGACAAACCAAATTTTTGGACTAAACTTTCAAGTTGCCGTTGACGGCGTGGATAGGCAAGGGGCATTGCATGATAAGGGGAAGGGGGCAGAGGGGCGGAGGGGCAGGGGAGGCAGAGGAGGCAGGGGAGGCAAGGGAAGGTAACTAGCTATCTATACTTATATATCTAAATCTCTTGGACTATTACTCTAACAACTTTTCGCTACTTCTCTCTATCTAGCTTCTCTTGGATAGCTTGACGACAAAATTCAGGAGGATCGTCTTTAGCTTTGACCTCTTCCTTCATTTCCTTGGTGATACGCAAATGTAGATATTCAGTTAGTGGTCGCTCTCTGTCTGTGGTGAATGACTTTAAGTTATCTGGATTACCTTTATTTTTAAACATTGTAGAGAAATACAAATAAATTTATTCTCCACGTGTATATCAGTAGAAAATGTTAACTAAATATACACGGATTTTATCGTGCTGACCTACTTACTTCCTTTTATTTCTATCTAGCTTCTCTTGGATAGCTTCTCTACAGAATTCAGGAGGGTTATCTTGTTGCTGCACTTCCTCTTTCATGGATTTTGTCATACGTAAGTTCATCTTCTCAGTCAGAGGTTCTTCCCTGTCAGTTTTGAAACCATAATTTTTAATATCTGGATTACCGCGATTATCTTTAGACACTTTACGTTACTTAATAAAGCTGTACTAATGTGGAAGCGTATTGAATAATCATTAATTGGTGGATGAAACTTTCTGAGGGTATGCATCCACCGATTCCCACTATTACAAGAGGTAACTCTATTTTATGTTTACACGCACAGAATTAGAAGTTAAAAGCTTGAGAGCGTTACGCGATTTATGTCTGATACAGTACGGCATCCAAGCAATAGCAAACCCTGCCGATAAGGCATCCTACATTAATGCACTCCTGACTTTTCCTGTTATAGCCTGCAAGCAAGTGTCAGAAAATAAAGGATTAAGCCTCCTATGCTTTCTCAAGTAGAAGCGCTAGAAGCAATATTAGAAGCTATGGGAACACCAACACCAGAGCAGTCAGCATTGCTCAAGGTGACGATGGAGGGAAGAAAATAGAGTACCCAGCATGGTAAGTCAAGAGAAACTGTTTGGACTCTATCGAGTTAAATGGCATTTGGATACAGCATTAGAGATATTGGGAATGCTTTAAATGCTTTAGATGATGAATTAGCGATGTCTACGACGAGCTTCTCTACGAGACGCTACGCGTAGCAAGATCCCGAAGGGTACGCTTACGCACAAAACCCGTACAAAAAATAATAGAGTATAAACCGTGAAAGGTTCATACTCCATTAAAAGGGAGAGAGCAGGACATAAGCCGGGTTCTGTTCTCTTGCGAGGGCAGTTATCTATCTGGGACGTTTGTTACCAAACGCCTCAAGCGGCTCTCATTGAGCGGAACTGGTAAAAGACCAACCGTAGTTCCTATCGCCTTGCTCCCAACCGGGGTTTACCGAGCCAGCACCTCTCGATGCTGCTGGTGCGCTCTTACCGCACCTTTGCACCCTTACCAAATTTAATTCAAAATTCTTGGTTCAAAATCTTTAATTTTGAATTTTGAATTTTGAATTTTGAATTGTTTTGGCGGTATCTTTCTGTGGCACTATCCTCACGATCGCTCGCACTGGACGTTATCCAGCAAGTTTGGTCTTTCGGGAGTCCGGACTTTCCTCAAACCAGTAACTATGACCGATCTGCAACCGCCTGCGCCTACTCTCTCCTTAAATCCAGTGTACCCGGTTAACACAAGGGGTTGACAGGTTATTACTTTTTTTTATTCCAAGGTAGAGCGTAAGTCCAAGGTAGTTTCCTGACTGTGAAAGGACAATTGATAATGCTAATAGGAGGAAAATCACGACCTGGAGCTAGACCTAGACGCACTTCAGATATCCTCAGCACTAATTGCAGAGAAAAATCCAACTCTTTTTTTCTGTTAATAAAGTCGTTATATAACTTTTTTTGCCCTTTTTGTAGCCCATTAATATCAATTAATGGTTTTTTTGCTAAATAGGTTCCAGCTACTTGATCGCGCTGGAAAACATCTTCTGCTGTCACTGTTTCCGAAAGTGTTTTCTTGGGAGCAATCAGGCTCGGACTTTGGGGTACTGCTAAGTCGCGGGTTAAGTCTGGTGATTTCCGAATTACGCGGCGCGATTGCTTACTATGTTCAACAACTAAAGAACTGTTATCCCAGTCAACGTATACGGCAACATTATCTGATTTATTTTCAATGCTAATTCCTAAATCTTTCAAATCGTCAATTGGGTATGAGGATTTGAGTTTAAAAGAAATTCCAATTTTATCGTCGAGATTTTGTTCTTTGAGTTGTTCGTCAACAGTTCCTTTTTTAAACTCAAATTTAACTTGATCATCGATGGATTCAATCATGCGATTGAAAACATAAGAGACACCGATAATATAAATCGTCAAAACTACTAAATTCTGGTCGCTACTCCTCATAACTCAAAAATCTTAACTCCCGGTGCTAATGAATATATATTTGACTCATCGCTAATCTACAATTTTTAATTGCGCTTGATTACTACAGAATTTTGTAGCCAGCCTCTTCGCCAAAAAAATAATAGCAAACTAAATGCGATCGCTAACATCAATGCCCAGCAAAGTGGATAGCCCCAATACCAATTCAATTCAGGCATATTATATGGTGATTTCTCTGTATTGAAATTCATACCATATATTCCGGCCACAAAAGTCAAGGGAATAAAAATTGTTGAAACTATCGTTAGTACCTTCATGATTTCATTCATTTTATTACTCACTGCCGAAAGGTACACGTCCATTAATCCAGATGATAGTTCTCGGTAAGTTTCTACCATATCCATCACTTGCACTGTATGGTCATAACAATCTCGCAGATAGATTCGCACTTCTTCACAAATTAAATCGGGAGCATCTCGAATTAAGGAATTAATTGCATCCCGTTGGGGCCAGATAGCACGACGTAGTTGCAGTAATTCTCGTCTAATTTGATAAATATTTTGCAGTGTTTGGGGAGTAGGTTTAACTATTACTTCCTCCTCTAACTCTTCGATTCGCTCGCCATAAAGTTCCAGCACTGGGAAAAAGCCATCAATAATTGCATCTAATAGAGCATAAGCTAAATAATCTGCTCCCTGTTTACGGATGATACCTTTGTTTTTTTCAATTCGCGATCGCACCGCTTCAAAGCAATCATGTTCTGGTTCCTCTTGCACTGTCAGCAGATAATTTTTTCCTAATATCAAACTCACTTGTTCGCTATAAAAACCACATGTTCTTTCCTTTGGTACTACCATCCGGGCAATGAAAAGTAATTGCTCTTCATAATCCTCTGTTTTCGGACGCTCCGGTACATTGACTACATCTTCTAAAACTAGAGGATGTAACTTAAAAACCTTACCCAATCGTTGTAATATATCTTGACTACCTAAACCTTGTACATCTACCCAAGAAACCGATTCCGATTCCAGATAAGAGACACACTCCTCTGGAGTTTCTATTTGTTCGCGGATGAAATTGGTTTGGTTATAGTCAATCAAAAAAATTATTGGCGATGGAGCATCTGCATCAATAAAAATAGTTCCAGGTATAGTCCCTGGTTGGTGATGGAACTCGTCTTCATACAGTTTGGTGAGTATTTTAGGAAGGCGACGTAGTTTTCGTGCCATGCAATATTACCTAATAGTCATTTGTCATTGGTCATTTGTCATTTGTGAATAACAAAGGACATAAGAATAACTTACACGTTATTTCACAAAAATTAATATAAAGATGGTGATTTCTAAATTGTGTAATTATTTAGGTTGCTAATTTGGTCATTAGCCAGATTTAATCTGACGAATTACGAATTACGCCTAATGTGAATTAGGAAAAAAGGCGGGAGAAGTAAGAAGATGAAAG